>JAUXDF010000453.1 GCA_030618505.1 Spongiibacteraceae bacterium
GAGTGATCACAGACTCGCGAGCCGGCAAAATCCACAACCACATCATCCTTAGCCTTGGCCGGATCAAACTGATCAAGAAAAGAAACTACTGAACCAAAAAATAGCGGGCCACTGACCGCATAAACAGTAGAACCCTTATGATCTTCACGTGCTTCCACAACAACGTGTTTGGCATGTTCCCAGGCGAAGACCAGCGCTGAGACAATTACCCCCACAACCACGGCAATCGCCAAATCCGTGGCTACAGTAACCGCCGATACCAGCACTAGCACCATCGCGTCACTGCGTGGAACCTTGCCAATAATACGAAAACTACTCCACTCAAAGGTGCCGATTACAACAATAAACATTACGCCTATTAGCGCTGCCAGAGGAATATTTTCGATTAAGGAAGAACCCACCATTATAAACAGCAATAATGACAAGGCAGCGGTGATGCCTGACAAACGACCACGACCACCGGAGTTAACATTAATCATACTCTGACCAATCATCGCACAACCACCCATGCCGCCGAAAACACCGGTGACGGTATTAGCAATGCCCTGAGCAACACACTCTTTGTTACCACGCCCACGTGACTCGGTAATTTCATCTACCAGGCGCAAGGTCAGTAGCGATTCAATCAAGCCAATCGCTGCCAAAATCACTGCGTAAGGAAAAATAATGATCAGGGTATCCAGGTTAAAGGGAACCGCCGGGATATGAAAGCTGGGTAAACCACCTTTAATTGAGGCTATATCCCCCACTACCCGGGTATCCAGATCCAGCCCAAAAACCAACAGACTGACCGCCAGGATTGCCACCAGAGACGAGGGTACCGCCGTGGTTAAACGCGGCAAATAACGAATAATCAACATCGTCAGAAATACCAGGCCCAGCAGCATATACAGCTGCTCACCATGCAGCCAGGCAACATCAACAATGGAACCTTCCATAAAAGTGCCGTTCAACCAGCCCGGTTCGCCAGGACTACCAAACTGCCCTAACTGTGCAAGGAAAATCACTATCGCCAAACCATTAACAAAACCCAGCATTACCGGATGGGGCACCATGCGGATAAATTTCCCCAATTTAAGGGCACCCGCTGTAATCTGCAAAACTCCCATCAACACCACCGTGGCAAACAGATATTCAACGCCGTGATCTGCAACCAAGGCAACCATCACCACCGCCAAAGCACCAGTAGCACCGGAGATCATACCCGGGCGCCCGCCAATACAAGCGGTAATCAAACCCACCATAAAGGCCGCATAAAGGCCAACCAGGGGCTCAACACCAGCGACAAAAGCGAAGGCTACAGCCTCGGGAACCAGCGCCAGAGCAACGGTTAAACCGGACAACACATCATTTTTGATGGTAGCCACTTTACTGGGGTGAAACTCAAACATGTTACGCTCTCAAATTACAGCAACACCGCAGCCGCCGACATTAACAGGCAAGAGCAGTGATAAATATGAACCAATCGGAGGAGTTGTTGTTATGCAACGAATGGAAGGGGCGCGCATTCTAGCGAGTTTTGCTCGAAAATTCAATCGCCAAGCAGACTTGGCGAAGGCCTGCAGAGCACTACCAAGCACAACAACGGGCAGGCTCAAGCAGATTTAAGCGTTTATTTTGCTTTGGGGGATTTGCGTTTTTTGCTATTGGCCTTCTTTTCCGCGGCCATCACTTCAAGTGTGAAGCTCACCGCACTGTCCTGATAACCAATAAAACGCTCAAACTCCTCGTCCGTCAGTGTGCGCAACTCATCGTGCTGGCGCAGCAAGTTAGTAAAACGGCGTTCTCGCTCATATTCCCTGGGTAAAGCCGTTATTCCCCACTGCTCCATTTTATCTTCCAGAGCGGGGTTGTAGGTTCGAACAAATTTAAGAATAAATGGGATGGGGTCGTGCCGGGCGATTAAGGATGCAACACGCAGTGTGATATCAAAGGGTAGTGTGGCCTGCCCTTTTTCTACCTTCTCCAACAGTTCAGCATCGGACAAACCGAGAGCCTCCGCCAGCTGCTGAACATTCAGGCCAGCCACCTCTCTGGCATCCTTCAAAAATCGCCCCGCCTCCAACATGGAGTTCAAACGCTCATAATCTAGGGATTTCGTATAAACATCTTTTAACCAGCTATCGGTCAACTTCAAAGGCATCGTAGAGCCCGCCTTAGCAACATCAACCGCGCTGGCGGTCACCCGACCGGTTATATCCAGTAACTGCTCAAACAACGATGAAGACTCTCCGGATTTTTCAGCGGCTTTTTTTACCGTCTTCTTTTTAGCTGTCGATTTTGATGATTTTTTACCGGTATTTGCCGCCTTGATCTTTTTTTCTTTTGATGCCGGCATCGATATTTTCTCCTTGCACTATTGACTCACTGCTCTGAAAACGGGTTTCTCAAAAACCGAAATCAGTGAACAGGGGTTTATAAGTGCAGAATCACCTCAGTAAGCCCTGAAGTCAATCAGCAAATCACCGCAATCAAGTCAGTTAGACTTGACAATTTACCACGCTGCTGGCCTTATACACCCTTTTTCCACGACACTGCCCAGGCAAAATAGCTAACAGGAACAAGCACAACATGGCCATCATTAAAAAGATTGAAACTCCCGAAGGCAGCCGCGACAAGCTCCAGCTAATCAGCCCGGCTGATCTTG
>JAUXDF010000269.1 GCA_030618505.1 Spongiibacteraceae bacterium
TTCGCCACCGGTATTATCAGGCAAATTGATGTGCGTACTGATATGAGCGATCCGCAAAACCCTGTGCAGCGTATTCATGTTAGCAGCGAAGGCGGTATGATTATTTCTGAGTAATGTAAGGTGAGAACTCCCTCTCCCAGAGCACCCAAACAGCGGGCATAAAGGAGAGGGAGCTTAACTTCATTACCTTGCCAGTAGCGCTCGCCACCAGCTTTCATTTTGCAGATACCACTGTACGGTTTTACGAATGCCGGTTTCAAAACTTTCCCGGGGTTTGTAGCCCAACTCATCCATTATTTTGCTGGCATCAATCGCGTAACGGCGATCATGCCCGGCACGATCTGTTACATAGTGAATCAGGCTGGTGGATTTTTTTGCATTCGCTGCAGGTGCTTCAGGGAAACGTTGGGCCAGCGTTTCATCTTGCTGGAAAAACTCATCCACCAAATCGCATAAAAGATTAACAATATCGATATTGGTCCATTCATTATTGCCGCCAATATTATACGTTTGATCAATCCGCCCGTTTTGTAAAATCCCTTCAATACCGCGACAGTGGTCTTCAACATATAACCAGTCACGTATATTTTTACCATCGCCGTAAATAGGCAGCTGTTTGCCGAGCAGGATATTGATCAGGCAAAGCGGGATAAGTTTTTCCGGAAAATGGTAAGGGCCGTAATTGTTGGAGCAGTTGCTGGTGGTAATCTGTAAACCATAAGTGTGGTGATAGGCGCGAACCAGATGATCTGATGCAGCCTTGCTGGCCGAATAAGGGGAGTTCGGCTGGTATTGCAAGTTCTCATCAAAGGCGGGATCTTGTGCGCCTAATGAGCCGAATACCTCATCGGTGGAGACATGATGAAAGCGGTGTTCTGCCTCTTTGCCTGCCTGTAGCCAGGTTTGGCGAGCGGCTTTTAAGAGGCTGTGGGTGCCAATGATATTGGTTTCGATAAATGCATCGGGGCCACTGATGGAGCGATCAACATGGCTCTCGGCGGCAAAGTGTACCAGGGTATCAACGGATTCACCCTTGAGCAGTTGTTCAACCAACGCGGTGTCGCAAATATCACCCTGCACAAACCGAAAGCGAGGGTCGCTTTCGAGCATGGCAATATTTTCCCGGTTACCGGCATAGGTCAGCAAATCATAGGCAATGATGCGATCTTGTGGGTAATGTTGCAGCCAATAATGCACAAAATTGGAGCCGATAAATCCGGCGGCGCCGGTGACCAGAAGATTTGCCATTGCTTGTATCCTGCATGTTTTATTATGGTGATTAAGGGCTTATTGCTGCTGTTGAAGTTGTTGCAGCATTTCTCCTAGTGCGAGTTGCCAGTGTTGACCTTCAAGCCCACTTGCCTGCCAGCAGGAGGTTTTGTCCAGCACGCTGTAGGCGGGTCTTTTTGCCGGTGTTGGGTAATCTGCACTGCTAATCGGTTTTATCGTGCAAGGTTTTTCCAGTAGGCCCAGCTCGCGTGCCTGTTGTTCAATGGCAACGGCAAAATCATACCAGCTGGCCACACCGGCATCCGTCCAATGGTAAATGCCTTGCAGTTCTTCGCGCTCAAGAAAACGCCAGATTACTGTGGCTAAACCTGCAGCCCAGCATGGCGTGCCTACCTGGTCAGATACAACGCTTAACTCTTCGCGCTCGGCCATTAGTCGCAACATGGTTTTCACAAAGTTGCCACCAAAGCGTGAATAGACCCAGGCGGTACGTATGATTACCGCCGAGGCATTTTCTGTCAGTACTTGTTGTTCGCCGGCCAGTTTGCTGGCACCGTAAACGGCCATCGGTCCAGGCTGATCATCGGGCTGGTAGGGGCTTGATTGCTCACCACTAAAGATAAAATCGGTAGAAATTTGAATAAAACGTGCGCCAATTTGCTGGGCACCACGGGCAAGATTGCCAGCGCCATCGGCATTAACCGCATAGGACAATGCTTGATCGGATTCGGCTTTATCAACAGCGGTATAGGCTGCTGCGTTAATGATAACCTGGGGTTGCTGTGCCTTGAGGAATTCGCTGACCGCTTTATCATCGCTAATATCGAGCTGTGGCAGATCAACGCAGACCAGCTCGTGATAGGCAGGGCAACTTGCCTGTAACTCAGAGCCTAGTTGGCCATTGCAGCCGGTAATCATTACTTTCATTATTATCTCCAGTGAGTGCGAGAGGATAATAGGCGGCTGCAAGCCACTTTACAAGGCCAATCCTGACGCTCGCCCTGGGTATGAATCAGCTGTAACGGCGGCATTTTTTGGAGCTGACATAGTCTTGTAGCTTTCGGCGTTTCGCCCTCAACTTATTGCCTTGTGGTTCGCCATAACCTTGGCGTAGCTTTGCCTGTGTTTGTTCAAGCTGCTGCTGTTTTTTTAAGCACTTCGATTTTTGGTCCGCTTGCGCCGGGCTGACTGCTGAGAATGTACTTAGTGCTATTACTATTAGTGCGGCAATCCCTGCCTTTTTCATTGTTAAGCTCCATGGTGTTATTGGGGTTGGTTAAGGTGTTAATCGTTCGGTATTTCTACTTTGATGTGTGGAAACTGTTTATTGATTTTATTGCCCAGTTCCTGTTTTGCATCGTCATCGCCATGTACCAGACGAATATGCTGCGGGCGTTTTCTCATCCGTTTAATAAAGTTGAGCAGATTAAACTGGTCAGCATGGGCAGAATAACCACTTAGGGTATGTATGCCAGCGCGGATGGTGTATCGGCTGCCGTCCAGTTCGACATAACCACCTCTCGGCCCATAGTGTTGAATTGTACGCCCGGCGGTGTTTCTGGCTTGATAGCCAACAAAAAGTACATCATGGCGTTCATCGCCCAGCATGGCTTTGAGGTAGTTGGTGATTCGCCCTCCTTCGCACATGCCGCTTGCGGCGATAACAACGCAGGGGCGGGCATTTTTCTGCAGGTATTTTACCGTGGCCAAATGATCTTGATGGCTATCAATGGTGGTGAGTTGTTCAAAGCTGAGCGGATGCCGGCCTCGGCGCCGTTTGTTTTGAGCCTCTTTGTCCCAACAGTCTTTAAGTTGCCGGTAAGCCTCGGTAAAGCGTGCGGCCAGCGGAGAGTCAAGAATGATTTCCAGATCCTGCCAGGGTAAATCTTTGCTCAGTGCTTTGTTGCCGTAACGATAAATTAACTCCTCCAGCTCGTAGAGTAATTCCTGGGTGCGACCAATGGAAAAAGCCGGGATTAATACTACCCCACGATTACTTAAGGTTTTTTCCAGTATTTTCTTGAATTGTTGTTGGCGCAGGCGGCGGTTTGGGTGCTGACGATTGCCATAGGTGCTTTCGAGCACCAGGGTATTGGCACTGTAGGGTGATTTCGGGGCGGGTAACAGGGGAGCGTAAGGAGCACCGAGATCACCGGAAAAAATGACTTTGTGGCTGCTTTTATTTGATCCTCGCAGGCGACATTCAATATAGGCAGAACCAAGAATATGACCGGCGGGCTGTAGTTTAATCGCCAGCTGATCGTCGCTTGTTTTGTCGCTGTTTTCAATTGGCTGCCAGCGTTTGAAGGGCAAGGGTTTGAGCTGGGATTTGAGTTGTTGGGTGAATTTGTTAATCAACGATTGATTGCGGGTAAAACCAATCCGTACCGCATCCTCCAAAACCAGCGGTAATAATACCGCTGAAGCTTCGCTGCAGTAAATCGGGCCTTTAAAACCAGCCGCCAGCAGGTAGGGTATGCGGCCTACATGGTCAATATGAACATGGGTAACCACCAGCGCTTTAACATTGGCAATACTAAAATCGATCGCCAGCTGTGTTGATTTGGCACCACCCGATGGGGATTGCTCTGCGCCTTGAAAGAGTCCGCAGTCGATTAAAATGGATGCTTGCTTGGAAAAATGCAGCTCATGGCAGGAGCCGGTAACACCGTTAACGGCACCGTGATGACTAATACGTGGTGGAAATTCCATGGGTTTTCCCTGTTGTTGGTGGGCTTCCTTGCGCGCTGTATAGCACTATACATAATAACGCTTAGGGTTTCCCTGTGTGGTATTCATTTATACCTAAAAGCCGTAATTATATTGAACGCCGGTGGTGCGGGCCGCTTGTCCTTTGTTTTAGGTGCGCCCTGTTAGTTATCAGTCAGGGACTAAACCTTGTTCTCTTAATGGCGTATGATGACTGCTGCTAACTCATTATTTAAGGATGCGATCAATGTCATTTCGTGCTGTTATCTTTACCGCCCTGTTTTTTAGTTTTTCCTCAGTGGCTACTTATGCTGAAACGCCCTGGGCGCTGGGAGCGAGCGCCGGGCTGACACATTATAATCTTGAAAATAAGGATGTCCGTGCGCTACTCGATTTTGCTGGCATTGATGTCGACCTGGAAGAAAATGATGCGGGTTTGAAGGTCTGGGGGACTTATCAACTGAACGAGTTTGTGGTCTTTGAAGCCCAATGGCTGGATCTTGGGGAGGCTGGCATTGATGCTGTTGGAGATAATGATAAGTCCGCAGAGCTTGGTGTCAATGCCGAGGGGCTCAACCTGTCGGTGTTGTTACAGGCTGAAGTGGCTACCAACACCGATTTTTTTATCAAATTTGGTGCTTTTGATTGGGATCTGACGGTGAGTGGCGCTGATAGAGATAGTAGTGGTGCCGATCTAAGTTATGGCTTAGGCATCAGTCACAAGCGACAGTGGTTACTTATCAAGGGTGAGTACGAGTCTTTGGATATGGATGGTTTAAGAGTGGACTTTTTGTCTGTGGGGGCAGGTGTTACGTTTTAGAATCTGTTGGGCTCATTTGATGGGCTCTGCCGCAGCTCTAGTGCCCATCCAGAAATAACACGCTTTTCCTTCTGCCGTCATTCCTGCGAAGGCAGGAATCCAGAGAATTCATACACTTACTGGATCCCTGCCTTCGCAGGGAGGGCCTGCCCCGTGAACGAAGTGAATGTTTTGGGCAAG
>JAUXDF010000082.1 GCA_030618505.1 Spongiibacteraceae bacterium
CGACAATTTGACGGCCTTGCGCCCGGTGCCCCTTTAAACCTGCAACCAAATTACCAGCCACCAGATCATTGCCGACGATACAAGTCTGAATAGTCCCTCCTGTAGACAAACTGCCTTCGGGCCATAAGGTGAACTTAAGAATATTGTAAATATAAGCCGCTTTTAACCGAGCAAGGCGCTCTTCATGTGGGTGGGAATTGCTAAAGGCAGACTGACAGAAAAGGAAAAGGCAGGCGAAAGCTAACAGCCCAAAAACATGCAATGTTTTATCAGTTCGTCCACCCCTCACGGTCAAGTATTTAGCCGGCATCCAAGCAGAATCCAAGATTTTCGCATATAGCTGTTAAGTATAGAGTAATTACCCGATCCTTCAAAAAATACGCGCCAAAAAAAAACCGCCATATAGACGGGTTTATTTTGGAGGGGCTGGAACAGCACCCGAGAACTAATACTCGAACACAACCTCCAAAAAGGGAAAGTTAAGCGCTACATCATGCCGCCCACATAGGTATAACCACTTGTTTATATTGAAAATAATTTTTTGAAATCAAAAAATTACCCCACTATATACCCCACCCTTGAAGCCGTTGGGTAGCCTAGCCGACTTAAAAACAACCGCCCTTATTTTTTTCGGCCATCATAAACTTTCAGCTGTTGAAGCACTAGATCAAAAGTCTCTTTTATCATTTCAGCTGAAGGTAGGTTTTTATCAACAACCATTGCCTGAAAGTCACCGTTATAAATACCTTCTAAATCAGGCCAAATAACATCGAATTCTGAAAATAATCTGACTTTTATTAAAGGCTCGTATAGCCAAGGTGCTGTAGGAAAAGCATTTCGATCACAGGCAATAACTCGATCTATCATTTCATGAAAATCACCTGATTCAACAAAGTCTTTGGTAAATTCATCTGTTAACAAAAAGTGAACATCATAAATATGGCGAATCTTACGTCTTAAGTTATCAATATAATCATCGCCATAAGAAGCCTTCACTAGCCCCATCAGTTTTTCGCAGATGGTTCTTGAAGTGCAAAGTACATTCATTTCAAAGGCTTCCAACTCAAACTGAGTAATAGCATCGCCTTGCTCAGTTTCATTCAAAAAATCGGCCACATAACTGCTGATAGACATTTTCTTGTGAGGCTCTGGGTCAGCAAAAGCGTTTACTTCTAATAAAAGGCTATCGGTTATTTGCCCCTCAACCACAGAATCATCAATACGCGGATAAGCAAACCGCACTTTTCTGAAGTGCGAATTCTTTGACGTATCGGGTGATTCGATTTCATCAAAAATATCAGAAATAACCTTACTCGCTTTTTTAACTTTTCTTGCTGCCTGATTACCAGAAAGCCCTTCTGTTAATACCGCAATATCAATATCTTCCGAGAATCGAGCAATAAGGTCATAAGCCTTGCTTAACGAAGTGCCGCCCTTAAAAACAATATCCTCACCGACATTCGAGAAAGCCAGCTCTTTTAAAGCCTTGGTAACCCAATAATCTTTTTCAACATACGTTATTGGCAAGGATAAATGGTTAGCCGTTGCTCGTATCGCTTCTTCCAAAGCTTTTTCGTCTTCGTGAAGTTTCATTGAACGCCTTTATTTAGAGCTGATATGCCAGCTCTCCTGATTTTTGAGCGCAGCATGAGAGATAAAAACCTTATACTTCGATGTAGGGTTCAATGCCTGATGAATCGGTTCGCTGTAATAGCTCAAATACGTTTCCAAAAAAGCGCCTAACAAAGCCTTAGTTTTAGGCGTGTAAGCATCAATAGCGAGCTTTTCCATCTCATGAATTTCAACCGTCTTGTATGCACTGATTTTTTCAGCCAACTTTTGAATAATTTCTTCTGAGCTTACATCTGGAATTCGATCAAGGCTTTTCAATACATCCAAAAACTGCAATATAAAAATATTGTTTTTCGTTACCTTTGTTCTCGCTGGAACTGTCGATATACGAAGACCAAAAACATCAATTTTTTCTCGCTTATTCTTTGAAGTCGCAATCGTCACCTCAGAAGGAACCTGAGTTGTTAATCCCCAACGATGATAAAGAGCTAAGCCCGTAACATAACCAACGGTTTTATCATTATCCTTCGTGAAGTATTTAATGATGTCAGAATCTTTTGGCGACATTGCACCAAAGCTTCCTTTCTCTGGCTTGTAATACAAACCCTTTTTCAATCTGATAACTTCAGCACTCTTAGCCTTACGACTTAATGCTTTAACCACAGCATCGCCATGCCCCGTATATTCAGGAATATCCTGATACGAAAACAACTGCCCAGATTTCATGTGAGAAATTTGGTAATCAATGGATTTGGCGGTATTCATAATATTCTCCTAGATTAAATATTAGCCGTTATTAGGCCTATATGTCTAGTTTTATTGAAAAGTTCATGACAAAATGAGAGATATTCACAGAAATATCAATAACTTAGAATACCCCATAGAGAAATGTAAATTCTAGCCACGGGTTCTTTTTTGTGCCTTTTCTTGATTTTGCTGCATTATGCGAGCTTCTTCAGCCATTTTTCGTGCTTGAGCCAATGAAATAGTGGGGTACTTTCCTAAGGCCATTTCTTGATGCTTATTGGCATACTTATAGCGTAAACGCCAAAGCTTGGAATTATTATTTTTTATCAATATAAACGACCCATTACCGTCAGATTTCTTGCGCTGTTAGCATCACTTTTCCAACCATATTTGGGGTATCAAGTGGGGTACCATTTTTAAAAAATACGCAAAAATCAACATGCGTTTTTTGCGATACCCCACCTTATACCCTAGATTTATTGCAACTCACTGGAACATAATGAAACAAACTGAATAGACGTGTCAAACAAAAAAGCCCGTAACTCAAGGAGTTACGGGCTTTTGAAACGCGATGAACGCGAGTGAATAAGCTACATGATCATTACATCATGCCGCCCATTCCACCCATGCCGCCCATACCGCCCATGCCACCCATATCAGGCATGCCGCCGCCAGCAGCACCGCCCTCGGCAGGCTTCTCAGCAACCATAACTTCGGTAGTGATCATCAGACCAGCTACCGAACCCGCGGCTTGCAGTGCAGTACGCACAACTTTGGCTGGATCAAGAATACCCATCTCGATCATATCGCCATACTCACCGTTAGCAGCGTTGTAACCATAGTTACCTTCACCCTGTTTGATTTTGTCCAACACTACAGAAGCTTCATCTCCCGCGTTGGTTACGATCTGGCGCAAAGGACCTTCCATTGCACGCAGTGCAGCACTGATGCCGTGATTTTGATCTTCGTTGTTACCTTTCATATCTGTAAGCGATGCAATAGCACGAATCAGTGCAACACCACCACCGGGTACGACGCCCTCTTCAACCGCAGCACGAGTTGCATGTAGAGCATCTTCAACACGGGCTTTCTTCTCTTTCATTTCCATTTCGGTTGCAGCACCGACCTTGATAACGGCAACGCCGCCAGCAAGTTTGGCAACTCGCTCCTGAAGTTTTTCACGATCGTAATCAGAAGTGGTGTTTTCAACCTGTACACGGATCTCCTTAACACGCGATTCGATCTCAGCGTGATCACCAGCACCATCAACGATAGTACTGTTGTCTTTGTCCATGGTAATACGCTTGGCGCTACCCAGATGCTCAAGGGTAGTATTCTCAAGATCCAAACCAACTTCTTCAGAGATAACAGTACCGCCAGTCAAAGTAGCGATATCCTGCAGCATCGCCTTGCGACGATCACCAAAACCAGGTGCTTTACAAGCAGAAACCTTCACGATACCGCGCATATTGTTAACAACCAGAGTGGCCAACGCTTCGCCTTCAACATCTTCAGCAACAATCACCAGCGGACGACTGGCCTTGGCAACCTGCTCCAGCAAAGGCAACAACTCGCGAATGTTGGAGATTTTCTTATCAGCCAGCAGGATAAATGGATTTTCCTGCTCAACAGTCATGTTTTCGCTGTTGGTAATAAAATAAGGCGACAGGTAACCACGATCAAACTGCATACCTTCAACCACGTCCAGCTCGTTATCCAGCGCGGTGCCTTCTTCAACGGTGATAACACCTTCTTTACCGACTTTTTCCATCGCTTCAGCAATGATGTTACCGATAGACTCATCGGTGTTAGCCGAGATAGTACCTACCTGAGCAATTGCCTTGTTATCGGCACAGGGAGCAGACATCGCTTCAATCTTTGCTACCGCCGCGGCAACGGCTTTGTCGATACCACGCTTAAGATCCATTGGGTTCATGCCTGCAGCAACAGACTTAAGGCCTTCGTTAACAATGCTTTGTGCCAATACGGTTGCAGTAGTCGTACCGTCACCTGCCAGATCAGAGGCTTGTGAAGCAACTTCCTTCACCATTTGTGCGCCCATGTTTTCAAAGCGATCTTCAAGCTCGATCTCTTTTGCCACAGAAACACCATCTTTGGTTACGGTTGGCGCACCAAAGGATTTCTCAAGAATGACATTACGACCCTTGGGGCCCAAAGTTGTTTTTACCGCGTCAGAGAGGATATTTACCCCAGCCAACATTTTTTGACGTGCGGAATCACCAAATAGTACGTCTTTAGCCATTGTCTTCTGTTCCTTTCAAAAATTCAGTTAAAACTGTATCAATATTTGTTGTGCTGAAATCACGCTAAAGCAAAGTGCCTAGCTCTCCAACACACCATAAATTTCACTTTCGCGCATAATAATCAGCTCGTCACCGTCAATCTTAACGGTATTACCTGAATACTGACCAAATAACACGGTATCACCGGCTTTAACGTTCAAAGCACGAATCTCTCCGCTATCGAGCAACGCACCTTGTCCTACAGCGACGATCTCACCCTGATTAGGCTTTTCCTGAGCGGAACCGGGCAGCACGATACCACCGGCGGATACCTGCTCTTCTTCCTTGCGTTTTACCAATACATTGTCGTAAAGCGGACGAATCTTCATTTCATCTATTCTCCAAAATCCAAATGATGTTTAACTTGAGCCAGTCGGATCAAGTGGCGGTTTATTCTCAAGAGCCACAAGCGACTCCAAAAATGTAACTATCTTAACGTGACCGAGTAGATGGGGATGGGGGCAGGTAATTTCAATACTTACAAAGAAAATTTTCTATTAAATTGAGCAAAATACACAATGACAGGGCCAAGAGCGGTAAATTATCCGTTAAAACATCGCATCAATACTAATCTTCTCGTCGGAATTCGCCTTCGATGACCCGCTCTCCTTTTTCTCTTTTGCCTCTAATAGCCTGAGCTTCACTCTCAAAGATAGACCCACCGCCAACTGAATGCTCCTCATGATGCTGGTATTGAAAACCGCTACCCATGCCACCAGGCCCGGCCTGCATCGCTGCAAATTGACCGCTTTTTATCAATTTACGCGCCAACCAACTGCGACTGAAAGGCAACAAACAGCAAAACCCGATGGCATCAGTCACAAAACCCGGTGTTAATAACAACGCACCACCCACCGCCAGAAAGATCCCCTCCAGTAACTCCTCCGCCGGAATCTGACCATTATTTAAGCGATCCTGAACACGCATCAGTGTTTTCAGACCCTGGCGTTTTAACATCGACACACCGATGACTGCGGTTAATGCCACCAGGCCGATGGTTTGCCAGGCGCCAATTACCTGTCCGACCTCAATTAGCAGCCACATTTCTAACATTGGCACGGTAAGAAACAGAAGAAATAGTCCACGCATGTAATTTTGCCTTAGGTTATAAAAGAGCTCAGGCTCGGTAGGGTATGCCCCGCGCACCATAGTAGCACTTAGTTTTAAGCACATTGGTGCGGAGGCCGCTTGTGCCCTGTTTTAGGTGCACCCTACCAAAACATTTATCAAATATTGTGCTGCATCAGTCAATTTTCAAGCCCTGTGCAGGAATTAGTAAAACCCGATAAATGCTGTAATAATGCGCGCCCTGAGCCCCCTGATCAACCCTGATTCTGGAAGCACTACTGCAATTTAAAGGCATAAATCATGAATATTACCGATAAAATTATTGTCATTACCGGCGGCGCACAGGGCCTCGGGCTCGCTATGGCCGAGTGCTTGGCTAAAAAAGGTGCCAAATTAGCGTTAGTTGATCTTAATCAGGAGCGTCTTAATCAGGCTGTCATCCAATGCAAAAAGGTCGGCGGTGATGCCAAAGCTTATCTGGCAAATGTCGCCAAAGAAGATGAAGTGGAAACACTGTTTGCACAGATCGTTAAAGATTTTGGCGCCTTGGATGCTCTGGTCAATAACGCCGGTATTTTACGCGATGGCCTGCTAATCAAAGCAAAAGATGGCGTAATTGCCAAGCGTATGTCACTAGCGGAGTGGCAGGCCGTTATTGATGTAAACCTCACAGGCGTATTCCTCTGCGGGCGCGAAGCGGCCAGCAAAATGATCGAACTGGATAGCAAGGGTGTCATTATCAATATCTCCAGCGTGTCAAAAGCCGGCAATATGGGACAAAGCAACTATTCAGCGGCAAAAGCCGGTGTTGCCGCCATGACGGTAACCTGGGCGAAAGAGCTGGCACGTTATGGCATTCGCTGCGCCGGTGTAGCACCCGGTTTTATCGCCACGGAAATGGTCGCCTCAATGAAACCCGAAGCGCTGGATAAGATGACCGCCGGCATTCCCCTGCGCCGCTTGGGCGAGCCCGAGGAAATTGGCCGCACCATCGAATACATTCTCGAAAACGACTATTTCACCGGCCGAATTATCGAGATGGATGGTGGTATTCGTATTTAACAAGAACCGCCTTTTACTCAGTGGCGCTTATTCGGCGGCGCTGAGCAATTTGCCTGGGTTCAAAACCCCCTTTGGATCCAGGCTCTGTTTCAGCAGGCGCATCAAAGCCAGCTCTTCATCGTTACGACTGTAATGCAAGAAGTCGCGTTTCTCCAAGCCAATACCATGCTCGGCTGAAATGGAGCCTCCTCGACTGTGCAAGGTGCTATAAACAATATCCTCCACCTGATGGCGTACCGCGGGGTCTTCACTGCCGACGCTAATCACCAGGTGCAAATTGCCATCACCCAAATGACCAAATATCGCCTGCTGAAAACTGTCTGGCCACTGCAGTGAAAACTGTGCCGCAATATCATCGAGATAATCTTGCATCTGCTCAATACCCAGACTGATATCAAAAATAGACAGGGGCCACAATGCAAACATTGACTCCACGTTATCGCGAATCGCCCATAAATTATCTCGCTCAGCCCCGCTCTGCGCCAATACCGCATCAACAATCAGCCCCTTTTCCAAACAACGCTCTAAATAACACTGAAATGCCTCACTATCTTGTTGCTGCTCAGAGCCAGCGGTTTCAATGAGTGCATAAAAAGGGTAACCCACGGGTAGTGGTACTTGATGGCTTTCACGCTGACTGGCCTTTTCATAATAGCTGTTCCACATAACCTCAAAGGCACTTAAGCGTCCACCTAACTCGCCTTCCGCCAAGCTCAATAAAACAGCCAGGTTTTCAAAATCATCAACCGCCACCAGCGCGCAACTCTCGCTACTCAGCCGGGTGCGCAGGCGCAACACCGCCCGGGTAACAATACCGAGCGTTCCTTCACTACCGATAAAAAGTTGCTTGAGATCATAACCGGTATTGTTTTTCATCATGCTATTCATGGAGGAGATAATTCGCCCGTCAGCCATGACCACCTCCAAGCCGAGAATTTGCTCGCGAGTCATGCCATAACGAATAACGCCATTTCCACCCGCGTTGGTGGCAACGTTACCGCCAATGGTGGCGCTACCCCTGGCGCCAAGGTCAACCGGGTACATTAATCCCTGCTCCAGGGCTCGCTCCTGCACCACTTGCATATTGGCACCGGCCTGCACCGTCATGGTACGACCGACCTTATCCACCTCTTCTATTGCGCTCATCCGCTCCAGACTTAATACCAGATCATTAGGGCCAGCCACACACCCTTGCACCATGCCAGTTTTACCGCCCTGGGTAACCACCGGTTGGTTTTTTTCATAACAGATGCGTAAAATTTGTGAAACTTGCTCGGTGGTTTTCGGACGGACGATAATACGACTCTGACTTAAGCCCATCGACCAGCCATCTTCGCGCTCCCGCGCTTCTTCACCAGTAATTAGTCCACCAGAGTCCAGTAGCTTTCGTAACTCATCAAGCAATGCTGTCATTATTTTTCTCTCTGCTATTTACCTGCTTCTACCGCCTCAATAGATCGCTTCTATTAAATGAGGCCCGCGTGTTGCCATCGCGGCTTTGAACTGCGCATTAAACTCTTCACACGTATTCGCTTTGCTGGCGCTCACACCCATTGCTTTGGCAAGCCCGGCGTAATCAATATCGGGGTTGCCAATACTCATCTGACTGGCAGCACTTTCACCCATGTCCTTGGCGCCAGCGTGCAGGTATTCAAACTGTAAAATGGCATAGTTACGATTAGCAAAAATTACCACAGTAATATCCAGATTCTGTCGCGCCATGGTCCACAAGGCCTGATTGGTGTACATACCACTGCCATCGCCTTCCAGCGCCAGCACTTTGCGATTGGGGCAAGCAACCGCCGCACCCACCGCTGCGGGCAAACCCCAGCCAATGGCACCACCACCCTGGATAATCCAGTCATGGGCGGGACTGTTTTCGGTGGTAACAAATACTTCGGCACCACCGGTAATACCTTCATCAACAATGATGGCATTTTCAGTCAGCAAAGCACCGATACTTTGGGCAATGGCCGAGGGGGTAAACTCGCCACTGGCAAGCGCCAGGGGGGAACCCTTATAACATTTAGCTTTTTCCTGATCCACGCCCAGCTGTTCAGCCAAGAGCTCAAGCGCACCACCTGGCGCATGACTGAGATCTGCCAAACGATGCACCTTGCAGCCTTCTGGCAGCAAAACACTTTGAAAATGGGGATAGGCAAAAAAGGCCACGGGCTCCTGTGCGCCGACCAATACAATGTGTTTAAAATCCTTCAAGACATCAGCGGCCATTTCTGGCAAATAGGGCAAGCGCTCAATACAACCTCGCCCCTGCCCCCGTGCGATACGACTGGGAAAAGTTTCGCAATACAATGAGGCGCCACTGTGTTCAGCAATCGCCGAGGCTACTTTTAATTGTTTTTCATCCACCGCACCACCCAACAAAATAAGCGCAGGTTCATCACCTTTTAATACCGCCGCGGCATCATTAACAACAAGCATTGATGGCAACGGAGCAGCGCTGGCGGCGGGGACAGCCGCCAAGTCATGCAAGGTTTCTCCCCAGGAGACATCAGCCGGGACAATCAAGGTGGCGATTTTACCGGGCTGCTGGCGGGCAACCGCAATGGCCTCAGCAACATCCTGCGCCAACTGATCCGGCTTTTTACTGGTTTTTACCCAGGCAGAGACCGGCTGGGCACAGCCCTCCACATCGGATGTCAGCGGCGCATCATATTGCAAATGATAACTGGCATGATCACCGACAATATTCAGCATCGGCGAATGGGCACGGCGGGCATTATGAATATTGGCCATGGCATTGCTAAAACCTGGGCCCAGATGCAATAAAGTCACCGCAGGTTTTCCCGCCATGCGAGCATAACCATCGGCAGCGCCACTAACAACACCTTCTGCCAAGCCCAGGACACAATGGATATCGGTCTTATCAAGCGCTTCCAGCAGATGCATTTCGGAGGTACCCGGATTGGAAAAACAAACCTCAATACCAGCAGCTTTTAGGGTATTTACCAGCGCTTGTGCACCATTCATGATTTATCCTTCCCCATTAATTGATTCGATTTTTTACTTCTCAAGACCATTAGCTTAGCAGAGCACTCTCTCAGGGTAGCATCAAGACCCAAGGTAAGTTAGTGCTTATCCAGAAACCGCAAGTTTTAGAAAATTAAGTCCGCTCCTGGCCAACGCAAATCTAGCTCCCAGGCCTTTTCAAGGCCTTTAAGTCGCAAGATTTGCGTTGGCCAGGAGCTCTTTGTCTAATTTCTGGATGGGCACTAATTAGT
>JAUXDF010000136.1 GCA_030618505.1 Spongiibacteraceae bacterium
TGGCAGAAATATTACCGTCAATTAGCGATTGATCAATCAGCGTGGTTGAACCTCCCCTAAGAGAGAGGCCGCCACCTCGTCCTGTATTTCTATTGCTATCTGTTCCTGTCTCATTTGCGGTTATACGTGTACGGTAAATTGTTAGCTCAGCGCCTGACCCAGCAAAATAAATCCCACCGGCTGAATATCCACTACTGTTACTATCTATCAGTGAGTCGGTAATAGTGACGTCACCATTTTTTGATGATAATCCGCCACCACCACGATCGTCTGTACCCGGCCTATTTAGCCTATTATTTGAAATAATACTATTTGAAATATCAACAACGGCAGTCAACCCTGCACTGGCAATACCCGCTCCACCAATGAAGCCTGTGCCAAGGGTCATGCCAATATTGTCGGCAATAGTTGAGTTGGTTACCGTCAATACCCCGGTGTTATAGATGCCCCCACCACCTTGCTTGGCAGTGTTGCTGCTCACTATTACACCTTGAATCGTTGCGTCACCTTCATTAGCCATGCCGGCACCATTAGTCTCGGTGTACCCATTGGTAATGGTTAAGTCTGAGAGAGTGACGACAATATTGGGAGCAACGGTCACCACTGTGGCCAATGCATTACCGTCAATGATTGTCGTGGTGGCAGCGTTGCCGGCTACTATTATGTTTTTGGAGATTGACAGGTTTTCAGTGTAAGTACCTGCAGATACGCTAATCGTATCGCCTGAAGCAGAACCATCAATAGCTGATTGTATGGTCCCATAATCACAGCCAGCCGGGCAAACCGTGGATGTCTCAGCGAATGATAAATTTAAGAAAGGAAATGCCCAAAGCGCTAATATTAAGCTTAGGCAATGCAGTTTCATCCCATAGATCCGGTTCGTTTTCATAAATCCCTCCAACTACTCTTTCCATTATTATCCAATAAAAGATGGATAACTATTATATGTTAGCCATAAACAGCCTGTGTTAATCCAGTTATATTTTTCAAACTAAAATGATTAACTTCAGCATTATTCTCCAAGTAAGTATTCAACAATATCTAGATAGTGCCCATCCAGAAATCAGACAAAAAGATCCTGGCCAACGCAAATTTTGCGACTTAAAGGCCTTGAAAAGGCCTAGGAGCTAGATTTGCGTTGGCCAGGATCGGACTTAATTTTCGAAAACTTCCGGTTTCTGCTTAGGCGCTAGATAGCCGCCCTTAACTGAAAAAATTAATGCCCTTTTCCCTCTGGTATTAAACACATATTGATCGCAGGTTTTTTCAACAAGATATTTTACCAGCTTATATTTGCCTGATTTTGTATTATATAAATAAGCGCCAAATTACCAATACGACCATCTGCTTTATATGGATGCGCCTTGCCCAATGAAATATCTCACCTGCTTCTAGCGCCTTCCTTCGTTGCACTGAAGAGCACAAAATTCAATTGATAAAACTCACCGACTTGCAGACAAAAAAGGACAAACAAATAAATTGAAACGTTAATATTATTGTTAATGATGGTGTATAAGCCGAACAAACGCCTTTTTAGCTACTCTAACCCAAACATCCGAAGTATGGCAACCGCTAAAAGCTGGCCGTATTGCTGTTGACTATTACCCTTTGAAATATATAGTAAAATTAACTTTCGATAGTCAATAACACTCGAAATAAACTACCAAACAAACTATACAATCGTCATACTTTCTATACGAACACAGGGGGCAGGTCTCACAATTCACACGATCATCTCACCCATATAATTGGGACAGGAGACAAATTTAAAACAGCCACCGTACGGAATTTTATAACCGCTTTCTCCAGGTCCTCGTAAATTTATTAAGATATTATCCGACTGGATATTGATGATACTTCAGGGCCAACGAAGATCTTTTGCCGGACGCTCAAACAAGTCAGCTTTCAGCGTGAGCAGACCTCCCCCGCCTGGTTTTCAACGTTGAATTTGAAGGTCCGCTTTTCGGGCAAGTAGAGACATTTTTATTTTTGGCGACCGGCAGGTGTGTGCCACAGGATCGGAAGTACGAATGAGCCAGGCATAAGCGTCTGGTTTTCCTGAAATGGTAACAATTAGGAAACAGCCCGATCACTGAGTTGCAGACTAACCACTCCAACAATAATGATACCAATGGATACCAGCTTCCAAGCACTTACAGGCTCTTTAAACCAAACAAAACCTATAGCTGAGATTAAGACCACCCCAACGGCAGACCATATTGCATAGGCAACACTGATATCAATGGTCCGTACTGCCATGGTAAGAAATGCGATACTGATGCCATAACAGACAAAAATCACTACCGTTGGCACAAGATTCTGAAAGCCATCAGCGAGTTTCATTGAGGCTGTGCCGGTTACTTCAAACAAGATTGCCAGCAATAAATAAACCCAAGCCATCAGGTACTCTCCTAAACGATAGTCATTTATTTGAATCGATTAGCGTTTACGCGCGACAAATAGGCCTTGCGCAATTTTTCCGGCATGTGCCAAATCGCTAAGAAACTGCATTTCTCCTCCAATGGCTTGTAAAGTATCCATGTCAAAATTTAAAATACGCAAGGCATCATAGGTAAATTGCTTATCGATCATTTCCATATAGAAATCAACATAAGGGCCAAATCGCCCAGTATCTTCGGCAGCGATCACTTCGCATCCGTTTGACTCAAGTAGTTCCCTATAACCACTGATGCTTTGTACATTGGGGAATTTCATAAATGCAAAGAATCGCTTTGCCTCTTCATCACTCAAGCCCGCAGGACCTTCCACCCAATCAGTAAATGCAAGAGTGCCTCCAGGCTTTATTAGTCGAACAGCCTCTTGAATTAACCTGGTTTTGTCTACAACGTAGCACCATGCATCTTCAGCCCAGACAAAATTGGCTTCACCATCTGCCAACCCACTGTCACAGGCATCAGCATGTACAAAATTAATTTTGTCTGCCAAACCTTCTTCTATGCAACGTGCAGTACCGCGCTCTACAACTGTTTTAGTCGCATCAACGCCGGTCATTGCGTCGACATTCACAAAACGCGTAAGAAAACGCATGCCAGCCCCATTGCAGCAGCAAAGGTCGACACCTTTTTGACCTTCACCAATACCAGCCCGCTGAGCCAAATCCATTGAGGACTTAAAGCCACCGATATGAATCTGGTGGCCCATAATCAGCTCCCACAAATCTCCCTCCGCACCGTCATAAACAGCACGAACATCGTCAATACTCACATCCGAATTCATAGTCATATACTAGCTCTCCCCTCGTCTCAGAATAATTGGCATCTACATTATGTCGAAACCTGGCTAACTAGTGCCCATCCAGAAATTAGACAAAGAGATCCTGACCAACGCAAATCTTGCGACTTAAAGGCCTTGAAAAGGGCTAGGAGCTAGATTTGCGTTGGTCAGGAGCAGACTTAATTTTCGAAAACTTCCGGTTTCTGGTTAGGCACTAACTATTATCGAATCAGAAATAAACATGTGCAGCCGTAACTTTTTACGCTTTGGGCGAAGAACAGACCGATAAAGTAAAAATGGCTCGGAACAAAGAGCTCAATTCAAAATCAATAGATAGATCTGTAGGCTCCCATTTAATCCATTCCCCATCAATCCTGCAAAAACTGGCCTAATAACAACAAGACTTGCAGCATCCCGGTCTCCATTACTCGCTCGATCTCTTCCATAGTAATAATACCTTCGCTCAACCCTGCCGCACGATTGACCACCATCGAGATAACCGCATAGGGAAGATCAAGCTCACGCGCCAGGGCGGCCTCAGGCATCCCGGTCATTCCCACCAGATCACAGCCATCACGTAGCATACGCTGAATCTCGGCTGCTGACTCCAGTCGCGGGCCCTGAGTGGCCCCGTAACAAGCGCGCTTACTGAAGGGCAATTCAAGCGCAGTGGCGGCATCAACCAGCGCCTGCCTTAAAACCTCATCATAGGGATTCGTAAAATCCACATGTTCAAGCTCCACATCAGCACTGTCTGAAAAAGTATGCTCACGACCATAGGTATAATCGATAATTTGATCCGGTATGGCGATGTGGCCTGCATCCATCTCATCACCAATCCCGCCAACGGCATTCACCGCTACAATTTTATCAACGCCAAACTCTCGCAAGGCCCAGATATTGGCGCGGTAGTTAATACTGTGAGGAGGAATCAGGTGAGGATTGCCATGGCGCGGCAAAAACACCAGCTGCTTACCGTTAAGCTCCCCGAGCTGCAATTTGGCGGATGGAGCACCGTAGGGGGTGTCGATCTGTTTCTCTTCTGTTAGCTGCAGCTCTGGCAAAGCACTCAGGCCGGTGCCACCAATAATCGCGATTTTTTCCATCTTAACTCTCCTGCAGACTTTTTTCTTGTTGGCTAATTTGTAAAAGATCGGGTGTCTTAATCGTTGATGTGGGATACGCCACATCGGCACCATGCGCAATGATGATATCCAGAATCTTCAACAGCACGTCTTCTTTAATCTTGTGAAAATACACCCACTCGGTGGTTTTAGTAAAGGTATACACAAAGAAGTCCAGCGATGATGCACCAAAGGCATTAAAATTAACAATCAAGGTCTGGGTATTATCGATCTCAGGGTGGGCAATAAGCATTTTTTTAACATCATCAATGACACTGCGCACCTGGGCGACATCATCATAGCGCAAACCAATGGTTTCATAGATACGCCGATTGGTCATTCGCGAGGGGTTTTCAACCGCTATATTGGCGAACACAGAGTTGGGTACATAGAGGGGGCGCTTATCAAAGGTTCTTATACAGGTCAGACGCCAGCCTATACTCTCAACCGTCCCTTCTATTTTCTTATCCGGCGATCGAATCCAGTCACCATGGGTAAACGGGCGATCCATATAAATCATCAATCCGCCAAAGAAGTTGGCCAGTAGATCTTTGGCGGCAAAACCGATAGCAATACCACCAATGCCCCCAAAAGCCATCACCCCCTCTACGCTGTAACCCAATGACTGCAAGACAACCAGAACCGTGGTAATAATCACCGCAGCCCGAAATAAACGGGCAATTGCCATAATAGTCGTGGCATCCAAATGCTCCTCGGTTTTACTATCTTCGATCAGGTTGAATTCGACCTGCTTAATAAAACGCACAATAAACCAGGCCAGCAGAGCGATAACCAACACCTCTCGAAGAATACCCACTACAACCAGGATAGTCGTACCAGAGTGCTGATCGACTATTTCGGCAGCCCAGGCAAAACCCACCAGCCAGATCAGGTAAGCCAGTGGTTTAGAGGCAGATTCAACCAAAGCATCATCCCAGAGGTTACTGGTGCGTAGCAATTGTACCTTCAGGTGATTTAAAAATTTGACCGCAAAATAGTTGGCGAACAGGGTAAGCACCACAATAACAAAAATCTCAACGATCCAGGTCTGGCCATTTTGTACGAGCTCATGCCACATTTGACTAATTCTTTCCATTAATTTTCCTACCTTTGGTGTTTCTATGCTCGAAAGTAATGATCAACAACCCTGGTCAATACACACTTAACACACGATTGCATAATTCAGCCTGAGTGAAAGTTAACATATTGCAGCGGCGGTTAATATTCAAGGGCTTTGTTTGCTTATATTCCTGAGCCAACAACTTGCACAAACAACAAAACTGTATACAATTACAGGGACTGTATAAAATACCAGACATAAAAGCAAAGGGAACCCCCTATGGAAAAGCTAACCGCCCGCCAGGCTGAAGTGCTCAATCTGATAAAGCGCCACATTGAAGAAACCGGGTTCCCTCCAACCAGGGCTGATATTGCCAACGAGCTGGGGTTTCGCTCACCTAACGCATCTGAAGAACACCTCAAAGCGCTAGCTCGCAAAGGCGCTATAGAGATTATTCCAGGCACTTCACGCGGTATACGCCTGTGCGAAGATAACGGCATTCCGATCGTTGGGCGGGTAGCCGCAGGTGACCCTATATTAGCCGAGGAGAATATTGAGGATTATTGTGATATTCCCACCTCCTTCTTTAACCCCAGTGCCGACTATCTCTTGCAAGTACGGGGGATGAGCATGAAAAATGTCGGTATTATGGACGGCGACCTACTCGCCGTTCACCGCACACCCCATGCCGAAAATGGCCAAATTATCGTCGCACGTATTGACGATGAGGTAACGGTAAAACGATTAAAGAAGACTCGCAGCAAATATCTGCTACAGCTATTACCGGAAAATGAAGAACTCGAGCCCATTGAAGTTGATCTCAGAGAGCAAAACTTCTGTATAGAAGGGATAAGTGTGGGCGTTATTCGCCGGGATCACTAAATGACAGCAAAAGCAGAAGGGAGTTTAATCATCTCCTTTCTGGCTCTTTATTCCGCCAAACCGCCTATTTGCGCCCGCCTAACTCTCTGGTCTACCACAAATCCCCGCCCCTGATTGGAGCTGATTTCAGGAAAATCCTGAACAGCCGGCATAGATCATCACTTTTGTGGTCTCCAGGAGCTAGTGGACAACCATAATATCACAGTCTACTTGCTGACCAATCTTCTGCAGGTATTGCTGCTCACGCTGGGCGAAAGCGGGTGAGGCAGAAACCATTATCGCCAGCATATCGATTTGCAGGGACTCGATGAGCGGAGGAACGACTTCCTCTGGCTTCCCCCAACGAAAAATAATTCGGTCATTATTACTGCCGGTATGGCTAAGCAATTTGCTACGGTCAGGAAAGTGATAAGAGTCCGGATAACTGCAGACGTAATAAACATCAAAGCCCAGCTCTTCCAGCTCTTTTCCGTAGTCAATCGCATTAATCAGCAGCCTCATTGATGGTTCATTCACCCCACCCGGGGCAGCATTCATCTCCGGCCCGAGCAAAACAAGTGCGGTTTGATGAATCCATTTATCACGCTTTACCATCATCACAGGGCAGGGATACAATCTCACTAATTGGTTCAGTGCGTGAGATGGCTTCCATCGTTGCCAGTAATGCGTATCTGGGTATTCAGCAAATACGATGGGGGCTTCAATTTTTTCAAGTTGATCGAATAAACTTTTTTCCCAACTTGAACACCAGCCTATCGATGCACTGGATTTTATGCCGACCGCCTCCGCTTCACACTGAATGCCCTGAAGAATGCTGTTTCCACCTTCTATAAGCTGAGAGTTTTCCAAATCGTAAATACTACCAATATGTTCATCATATACACAGCTGTGTAAATGGAAGTTGGCATGTAAATAATCGGCAGCTTCAATAGAGTGATTAAGAAAATTCTTGTTGATATTATCCATATCGACATAAGTCATAACGGTATACATATTGATAGCCCTTTTCTAATAATTTCATATTGCGACATATAAAAACAAGCAACTAAAAAAACACGTCGACCACATTGCACTATCGTATATCACCCTACCACCAATCCAGTTTCGTATTGTATTATTAATTCCACAAAAAATTATGTAATAAATTGAAATATTAGCAATAACAGGCTAGTCGTTCTAGTTATTGCGCCTGATAATATTTCATTTAAATCAGTTACTTATATAAATTTTTTTAGTCAGAAAAATATTAAACAAAACATCTAACACATAAGTACTATTGCAAAAGAGATAGTCATATTATATTTTTTCTGCGCTCTATGATCAGCGGTAAATTATTTTATCTTTTATGAGTACTTTGTATATTTAACTTAGCTAGTGCCTAACCAGAAACCGGAAGTTTTCGAAAATTAAGTGCGCTCCTGGCCAACGCAAATCTAGCTCCTAGGCCTTTTCAAGGCCTTTAAGTCGCAAGATTTGCGTTGGCCAGGATCTCTTTGTCTAATTTCTGGATGGG
>JAUXDF010000235.1 GCA_030618505.1 Spongiibacteraceae bacterium
TTGGTCTGATGACAGCAGTTCTGACAGTAATTGCTTATGTAACTGCTGCTGCTTGTGCTGGCACAGGCGTCTGGCCTGAAATATTGCCAGCAGGTTGTCGAGGGCGATCTCGAATACATTGTTGATTACCAGGTAATCCGCTTCCGGGTAGTGTGACATCTCATTAATGGCTTCTGCCATACGCTGTTGAATGGTGTCCTGATCATCCTGTCCTCTACCGGTGAGCCGCTCTTTAAGTGTCTGGCGCGAAGGCGGCAAAATAAAAATCGAACAACTATCCGGCATTAGCCGCCGAACCTGTTGGGCACCCTGCCAGTCGATTTCCAAAATAACATCCTTGCCGCTGGCGAGGGTGTTTTCTACCCACTGTTGAGAGGTGCCGTAGTAGTTGCTGAAGACCTGCGCATGCTCTAAAAAAGCAGTCTCTTCGAGCATGGATTTAAAAACCTGCTGTGTGATAAAGTGGTAGTTGACTCCATCGTCCTCGCCAGGGCGCATGTCTCGCGTAGTGTGAGAGACAGAAACCTGAACTTGCTGGTCTTTGCTGATGATCGCCTTAACCAGACTGGTTTTGCCGCCGCCCGAGGGGGCTGAAATGGTGTAGAGTGTGCCTTTCATCTTGTTGGGTTTTCCTGGAATAAATTTAGCGGGCTGGTTTATTCGATGTTCTGTATCTGTGCGTATAGTCTCAAAGAAATTAGCATATTATCCAATATATTATAGTTGTAATGGAGCTGTTTTTGGCAGGTTTGTCTGTTTTATAGATATTCATCTTGTAACTTATTCAGCAAAGGCACAAAGTTCGTCATTCCGGCAGTCTTTTAGCCGGAATCCAGTTTGCAGGACTCTGGATCCCCGACAAAACACTTCGGGGATGACAGAAATGGTGGGTTCAAAGTGTCTATTTCATTATGCTGAATAATTACTTCATCTTAGCTTAAAAAATGGCAGTTCATCTGCAATTTTTAAGTTACACTTATTTCGTCTCAAAAAATAATTCAAGAAGATTAACGATGATACGCTGCCATTTAGCCCGCATCATGGGCGAGCATAAAATGAAAATATCAGACGTGGTCAGAGAAACAGGCTTAAGCCGTAATACCCTGACGCTCATGTATAAAGAAACGGCGCAAAAAATTGATATAAACGCGCTAGACAAGCTGTGTCAGCTTTTTGAATGTGAACCCTGCCAATTGCTTGAGTATGTTAACGATAACTCGGTAAAACACTAATGATCATCCAGTCGGTTGCCGCCACAAGCGTAAGGGAATGATTTAAACAGGAAAGCCAATGCAACAACTGCAGCACATCGAAGCCATAGAAAAACGTCTCTGGAAAGCCGCCGACACCATGCGCTCTAATTCAGAGCTGGCGAGCAATGAATACTTTTTACCGGTTATGGGGCTTGTCTTCTTGCGACATGCCTATAGCCTCTATCTCAATGTAAGAGTCGATATAGAGAAAACCTTGCCGAGTCGTGGCGGTAAAACCCGCGCACTGACCAAAGAAGATTTCTCGCAGAAGGGCGCAATCTTTCTCAACCAAAAAGCCCAGTTTGATAGCTTGGTGGCGCTAAGCGACGCCGATGATCGAGCCGAAGCCATTATTGCGGCCATGGATTCCATTGAAAAAGACTACACCGGATTACAAGGCCAGCTACCCAAAACGGAATACCAGGATATTCCTAACGATGTATTGGGGCAATTGCTGCGCACATTAAACCCTGATGAGCTGAAAGAGGCCGATGGTGATATTTTTGGCCGCATCTATGAATATTTTCTCACCCAGTTTGCCGATCAGGGCGCACATGATGGCGGTGAATTCTTCACGCCGATCTCATTAGTGCAAATGATTGTAAGCGTGATCGAACCTGGTCACGGTAAAATTCTTGACCCTGCTTGTGGCTCTGGTGGCATGTTTGTGCAAAGCGCTCACTTTGTTGAGCAGCAAGAAAAGAATCCCGGCAAAGAGCTGACTTTCTATGGTCATGAGAAAAACAAAACGACAACTCGCTTGGCCAAAATGAATCTGCGCGTACACGGGCTAGAAGGCAATGTCGCTGGTGGTGTGCTTACTTACTATGATGATCCGCATGAAGGGCTCTGGGGTAATACCGATTTTGTCATGGCTAATCCGCCTTTTAATATTGATGAGGTGGATGCTGAAAAAATCAAGAATGATCGCCGCTTGCCGGTGGATAGTTATGAGGTTGATGAGATAGAGGGATTAACCGAGAGTTTGTTCAGCCATGTTTATCGGGCGTACCCGAGGTTGACTTCGCCGATTTATGGTGCAAATTGATGGGTATTGAATACAAGCTTCAGCAGCTTCTCGATAGCTTTGGTGAAAGCGAAGTTGTTGAGTTTAAAGAGGCAAAAAATGCTTATGACTTTAATAAGTTGGGTAAGTATTTTTCGGCGCTGAGCAATGAAGCCAATTTAAAGGGGCTGAAGTCTGCCTGGTTGGTATTTGGTGTGAAAAATGATCAAACGGTCGTTTGCTCGCAGTTTCGCACTGATATGAAAGATTTGCAGTCACTTAAAAAAGAGGTGGCAGATAAAATAACAAGCCGCCTGACTTTTGTAGAAATCCATGAAGTTCATCATGCTAATGGCAGAGTTATTCTTTTTGAAATTCCAGCTGCTCCACAAGGCTTCCCTGTAGCGTGGGATGGTCATTATTTTGGTCGTGATGGCGAGTCTTTAGGCCCCCTTAATCTTGAAGAGATTGAGCGCATTAGAGCTCAAAATCGTGTTTATGATTGGAGTGCCGAGATATGCCAAGGAGCTTCAATTAGGGATTTAGATGAGGAGGCAATTAAGGTCGCTCGTCGAGAATATACAACTAAACACTCAAGGCTGGCTGAAGAAATACAAGCTTGGGACGATAACACCTTCCTCAATAAGGCCAAGCTGACCATTAATGGACAGGTTACTCGAACAGCAATTTCTATTATTGGGTAAATCAGAATCATCCCATTGGCTTAATCCAGCGTCAGCAACAATAAGCTGGATTCTAAAAGACCGTGATGGGGTGGAGCGTGATTATGAGCACTTTGCTTGTCCATTGTTGACTAGTGCTGAGCAAATATTTCACAAGATTCGTAATTTAAAATATCGTTATATTGCAGAAGGTACTCTGTTCCCAGAAGAGGTTGACCAATTTGACCCGTATATTATTCGTGAAGCATTAAACAATGCGATTGCTCACCAGGATTATGAAGTTGGGGGTAAAATTACCGTTGTTGAATTTGAAGATGGTCGATTGTGTTTTGCTAATCCTGGTAGCTTCATTCCTGGATCGGTTGAGCGTGTTATCCACTCGGATGCGCCTGAGTCTCGTTACCGAAATCGTTTTCTAACGGATGCTATGGTTAACTTGAACATGATTGATACCATCGGTAGCGGTATTAAAAAGATGTTTGTTATACAGAAGAGGCGCTTCTTCCCTTTGCCCGAATACGACCTTTCAAATGATCGTGTGCAGGTGACAATCATTGGGCGGGTGGTTGATATGAAATATGCCCGAAAGCTGGCAGAAATGCCGGATTTAACGCTAGAAGACATTATTCTCCTAGATAGAGTGCAAAAGCGTAAATCATTGACGATTGAGCAAGCTAAGCACCTTAAACAACAAGGTTTTATCGAAGGTAGAAGACCGAATTTCCATATTTCAGCGCGTGTCGCGAATCATGGTGGTGATAAAGCCCAGTATATTCGTGATCGCGGGCTTGATGATCGGCACTACAAACAGTTGATCTGTGAGTATATTGAGAAATTCGGCCAGGCCAGGCGTGTAGATATTGATAGCCTGCTTTTAGACAAGTTACCCGATGTTTTAGACGAAAAGCAGAAGGCCAATAAGATCAAGAACCTGCTACAGGCCTTGAAAAACAAAGGGTTGATTGAGCCTGATGGTAAGTCGTGGCGAATGTCTAAACCCGAAAGTTAGACATTTTTTAGATATTCCTAGACATTTGGCATCGAATTTCTGGTTAAAAACTATGCTTATTCAATATTCTGTATCTGCTCACGCATTTGCTCAATCAGCACCTTTAACTCAACCGCTGCTTGAGTTGTTTCACTGACAATCGATTTAGAAGACAGGGTATTCGCTTCACGATTAAGCTCCTGCATTAAAAAATCCAGCCTTCTGCCGCAGGCACCACCTTTTTTGACTACCCGGCCAACTTCGCTGACATGGGTGTCGAGTCTGTCGAGCTCTTCGGCGACATCGGCTTTTTGGGCGACGAAAACCAGTTCCTGCTCAAGTCGGCTGGCATCAACTTCCATTTTTAGCTCGGCAAATTTATCCGCCAGCTTCTGGTGTTGGCTGGCGAGAATTTCCGGCAGTCTGCTGCGTACCTGTTTGACAATACTGGAGATGGCCTCAAGCCGCTGTTCGACCAGTTTAGCCAGCTCTGCACCCTCGCGCTGGCGTGAGTCACTTAGCTGCTCGATAGCCTGACGAAAGCTTGCCATCGCGGTGTTGAGCATGGCTTTGTTGTCCAGCTGGGTTTCTTCGAGCACGCCGGGCCATTGCATAAGGTCGAGTGCGCTGAAGGGGGCGGGCTGGGTGATTTTTTGTTGCAGCTGGTCGGCGGACTGGAGGATTTGCTCCGCCAGCGCCATATTTACTTTGACCTTCTCGCTTTCGCCGGCATTAAGCTGGTAACGCAGGGCGCACTCCACTTTGCCTCGATTTAGCGATTTCCTCAGATGTTCGCGCAATTGCGGTTCAAGTTGGCGTAATGCTTCAGGCAGTTTAAAGGTCGTTTCGAGATAGCGGTGGTTTACTGAGCGGATTTCCCAAATGATAGAACCCCAGTTATCGGATTGTTCTGTGCGAGAAAAGGCGGTCATGCTTCGAATCATAGTGGTGTCGATGTCTTGGCTGAGGAGGGTTGGAAACACTATTCTATCCCAGCTGCTTCCTTGCTGTCATATCTGTATAATCCGCGCCTAATTCTTCTAGATTACTTTTCAAGCCTGACAATTAACGGAGCAATAAATGCAACGACCCAGTGGACGTACCACCGATCAACTCAGAGAAATCAAATTAACTCGACATTTCACCAAGCATGCGGAGGGATCAGTGTTGGTGGAATATGGTGATACCAAGGTGATTTGTACCGCTAGTGCAGAAAAAGGTGTGCCACGCTTTCTTAAAGGTGAAGGCCAGGGCTGGATTACCGCAGAATATGGCATGTTGCCGCGCTCAACCGATAGCAGAATGGGTAGAGAGGCCGCACGTGGCAAGCAGGGTGGTCGGACGGTGGAGATTCAACGCTTGATTGGACGCTCTTTGCGTGCAGCGGTTGATTTAAAGCTGTTGGGTGAAAATACTATTGTGATTGATTGTGATGTTATTCAGGCTGATGGCGGTACCCGTACTGCCTCAATTACCGGCGCCTGTGTGGCGGTGGCCGATGCCATTGCCAGTTTAAAGGCTAAGGGTTTGGTGACCGAAGAGCCTATGAAGCAACTGATAGCAGCGGTATCTGTAGGAAT
>JAUXDF010000413.1 GCA_030618505.1 Spongiibacteraceae bacterium
GACTTGTCATCGTCTTATATGAAGTTCTACGAAGCTTGTCCGATTTTAAAGGACGGCGTTGAGGAGGATATTCGTGCCAGTCGATTGCTTTTGTGCTCAGGTGTGGCCAGAACGCTGAAGACCGGCTTGTCTTTGCTGGGTATTGAAGTGATGGATCGAATGTAGTTTTACCCTCTCCCCAGCCCTCTCCCGCGAGCGGGAGAAGGTGCTTTTGTGCCTTTCGTGACATTCTCCAGGAGGGAGAAGGTGAACGGCTTAAACAATAGCAAGCAGCTCAATCTCAAAAACCAGAGTAGAGCCACCGGGGATTACCGGAGGGGATCCCGCATCACCATAGGCCAAGTCAGATGGAATGCTTACTCGCCATTTGGCACCGATGGGCATCATCTGTAGAACCTCAGTCCAGCCAGGAATAACCTGGTTGACGGCAAATTCGGCTGGCTCGTTACGATCAACGGAGCTATCGAAGACGCTGCCATCAATGAAGGTGCCATGATAATGGGTACGTACAGTGGCTGTTTTTTCCGGCTTGTCACCGGAGCCTGCCTCAAGAATCTCATACTGAATGCCGGATTCGGTGGCCAGTACGCCATCGCGCTTGGCATTCTGTTCCAGGTAGCTCTGGCCTAATTCTTTGAATTCCTTTGCTTTTCCTGATTCTTCAGATTTCATTTTAGCCTGAATTTTCTCGTAGGCCTTATCCAGTTCTTCATGTGTGGCAGCAGGTTTGTTGCCATCAAAGGTACATTTTACACCGGCAATCACAGCATCAAGCTCCATACCATCAAACTGGTTTTGCAGCAGTTGGTGACCAAACTGCAGGCCGAAACCGTAACTTACCTTTTTCTCATCACTATCAAGTGTTACTTCATTTGTATCTGTCATGTTTGCTATCCAAAATCATCTCGTAGAAAAGTGCGGCATAATAACATGACGGCCAGAATTTTGGGCATGACAATACCGAAATAAATGACTTGATGAGCGCCTGCCGGTGGTGATTATTGGCTTCTAATGGGAAGGCGAGTAAGAGCTGCCTAAACAATCTTGAACTTGGCTACTGCATCCCGCAGGTTTTCGGACAAAAGGCTTATCTGTTGGGCTGAATTTCCCGTTTCTTCGGCATTTTTCAAAATTTCCTGCGACGCACTATCCACCTTGCAAATACCTTGATTCATTTCCTCGGCAACGGAACTTTGTTGTTCTGATGCGGTGGCAATTTGGGCATTCATGTCGTTAATGGCTGATACAGCATCTGTTATTTTCACTAAAGATTCACTGGCGAGATTGGCCCGCTCAACACTGTGTTGTGCTTTTTGGTAACCAACATCCATAGCCTCTACTGCTTCACTGGCGTCATTTTTAAGTCTGCCGAGCATGGCACGAATCTCCTCGGTGGACGCCTGGGTGCGTGCAGCCAATGTACGTACCTCATCGGCCACGACAGCAAAACCGCGTCCCTGCTCGCCGGCACGGGCTGCTTCTATCGCGGCATTAAGCGCCAGCAGGTTAGTTTGCTCTGCTATAGCGCTGATAACTTCTATGATTTCATCAACGCCTTTGGTATTTTCACCAAGCTTGTTTATGGTCTCCACCGCCTGCTCGATGCTTTCGGCCAGCCCGTGAATACTCTCCATGTTTTGTCCAACGATGCCGCGTCCCTCTGCGGCTTCAGAATCTGCCTGATCTGCTGATACTGCCGCTTCGCTGGCGCTTCTTGCCACTTCTTGAATGGTTGCACTCATTTCATTCATGGCGGTGGCTATCAGCTCAGTTTCGCGCTGCTGACTATCTAAACCTCGATTGGTGTCTTCTGCAGCACTGGATAGTTGAGAGGCTGTGGCGGTCAACTCGGAGGTTGAGCTAGCGACACTCTGAATAATCCCTCGTAAGTTGCTACTCATCTCGTTGATCGCACCGGTGAGTTCGCTCATCTCATCATTGCCCTTTGCTGGCAGTGCTTCGCCGCTTAGAGTGCCATTGGCTATTTCTTTGGCTCTGGCGACCACAGCCAGTAGTGGCGCGGTTATCTCTCGTGCCAGGTAAATTGAAACCCCCAGGCCGAGAATTAGAGCGATCAATGTGCCCACGACCAATACTGTGTCAAGCTGTGTGGTTTTAGTTTCCAAAGTGCTGATGTCCTGTGCCATCAACTTGTTCTGGGAGGTGCGCATTGTGGCCAGTATTTCCATAATACGTTTGGCCTTTGGCGCGGCTTTGGTGCTTAACCAGTAATTAGCCAGATTCCAGTCTTCACCGCTACGTGAGGTAAACATTTTCTCGGGGTAGGAGAAGAAAGCACTACGGCTTTTTTGATAGGCCTGCCAGGCGCTTGTCTGGGTGGGGGAAAAAAGACTGCTGGCTTCCTCCAGCTGCTGAAAGCGTTCTTCATTGAGCTGCCTTTGGGTCTGGAAACTGTTCTGGAATATTCGGTCACCGGAGAGCAGGTAGGCGCGAATATTAGCTAAACTGAGTGCGAAGGAGCCACGGCTGTCGGCCAGCAGTTTTAACAGTGCTTTTCGATTGGCGCCCGCTGGCAGCTTTGCCTCTTCTTCGATAAGGGTATTTAGCGCCGAAATGACTTTTTTGGCTTGGGGAGCTGCGTCGTTTAGCAGAATATTGATCGAGGGTATGTTGTTGGCATTATGGGCAATACCCTCTATCTCTTGTTGGGTGCTGCGAAACTCATTGATTAATTGCTCCATCTCATGGAGGAGATTAATATTCTGGGAACCCGTCCAGCTTTTTGAGAAATTCTGCAAGTCAGCGACAGCACTGTTAATCTCGCGCCAGCCCTCGGATCGCTCTGCTTTAAAAAACGCGGCTTTACCGCTTTCGTTTCCCAGGATCATATAACCGCGTAGGCCAGCCAATGAGAGGTTGATTCCATTTTTTAAACGCATACCAGCGGATACGGTTGGTTGTCGAAGCTCAATAAGTTTTTTTTGAATGTCGCTGCTTTGCTGAATTTGGTAATAGGTGTTAATGGATACCGCTAGCATCAGTAGCAAAATTGATCCAAAACCGAGTAATAATTTATTGCTAATGGAGAGTTTCATTTGTGTGCCCTGTTATCCAGAAAATGCTTTGATCGTATGTCGTATGCAGCAGGTGCATCTAGTTAGTGCCCATCCAGAGATCAAACAAAGAGGTCATGGCCAATGCAAATCTTGCGACTTAAAGGCCTTGAAAAGGCCTAGGAGCTAGATTTGCGTTGGCTATGACCGGATTTAATTTTCGAAAGCTACC
>JAUXDF010000360.1 GCA_030618505.1 Spongiibacteraceae bacterium
CAAGAGTATTTACCTGCACTGGCAGGTTGTCGGTAAAGCTGCTCAAGCTCTCGGCGTGAAATTGTATAAAAAGCCGCCTCAGATACTTCGCCAGTAGAATCCTTCAATATGCCCCCGCCGTAGGGTGCGGCTCCCGCACCAATAAGATAAATTTCAAAGCACGGAGCTCAGCCCACTACCCGCCATTCCGTCTCTGGCTAGTGTCCATCCAGAAATTAAACAAAGAGGTCATGGCCAATGCAAATCTTGCGACTTAAAGGCCTTGAAAAGGCCTAGGAGCTAGATTTGCGTTGGCTATGACCGGATTTAATTTTCAAAAGCTACCAGTTTCTGGATGGGCACGAGTTAATCTCAATTAATAGAGATAAGCTCAAATTTCGAGGGTGATTATACCGTCAGAACAGTAAAATTTCACTAATTTAGCCGCAACTTTGCCGGAAGCACCGGCCACGGAAGATTCCAGGGCTCCACAAGATCGCCAAGCAGACGCTGGCAGCCGACCTCATTAAAACTCTCGCCACTGGCGGGAGGCAGAACCTGACTGTAGTGCTTCCCCGACAATTCAAAGCGCAGCGCATAGGAATGCAAATAACCCCGATCGGGCTGTGGAAGACTACTCGGGTGATAACGCGGGTCTCCCAATACCGGGGCGCCGATACTCTTTAAGGCAACACGCAGCTGGTGGGTTTTACCGGTGTGGGGCTTTAACAGAAAGAGTCTCTTTCCAGGGGAGATCGAATAGCTAAAAAACTGGGTGATCGCCGGCCGATGGCTCTCCCTGCTTAACTGCCAGTCACCTCTTCTGGCACGAAGCATATCACCACTAATCAGACCTTGCTTCCTTTTGGGCTTTAGATCAGAAATTGCCAGATAATACTTTTCTATCCGTCGCTGCTGAAAGGCAAGTGACAATGCCCGGTTAGCCTCGCGAGTCTTCGCCAGCAACAACAAACCGGAGGTCATTTTATCGAGACGATGAGTAGGATAAATCGAAGGGGTATCGTAATACGCCCTCAACTCGGAGAGCAAACCCTCCCCTGCCTGCTGCCCCTGAAAGGTGATACCCGCCTTTTTATCAAGCAGCAGGAATTCTTCTGTTTCAAGTACCCGCGTAAAACTGCTAGGATCGGGCATCGTCAACATCGACCTCGACCCGGTTTCGTCCCTGCGACTTGGATATATACAGCGCCTTATCTGCACGATTAATCAGTCTATAAGCTTTATCAGGGCTAGCGGGTATCAATGATGCCACACCAATACTGCAGGTGAGACTGACAGGCTGGCCATCATTGGCCAAGTCAATCGACTCCACCGCTTGTCGTAAACGCTCGGCTAGCTCTACTGCGCCCTCTAGTGTCGTATCAGCAAGCATCACAATAAATTCTTCTCCGCCATAGCGCGCCAGAATATCACCCGTGCGAATCACTACCTGTTTAAGCTTAAGCGCCGTCTCTTTTAAACACAGATCACCAAAGCTGTGACCATGGGTATCATTAATGACTTTGAAATGATCCAGATCGATAAGCAATATTGCCAAGGACTTTCTATGCCGTGCTGCCCGTTTCCATTCCTTATCAAAATGCACATCGAAAAACATACGATTGCGCAGCTGCGTCAAAGAATCGGTAATGCTTAATTCCTCAAACTCCCTGGCACGTTCCTCCAGTAAAATACCACGCTTAACCGAAGACCAGTAATCGTTATGGACGGTACGTGTTGCCACAATCAGGTAGATGGAAAAAATACTGCACAAGCCCGCTATCAAGGCATTCTGAATGGTAAAGTCACTTAATAGCACCAAAACAACAGGGGCAATCATAAAGCTTGGAAACAAGGCCCTGATCGCAGGGTGTATCGACAACACCACCGAGCCTGCTGCGACCAAGCCGGTAGTAGTCAGCAGCATTGGAACGCGCAGCTCGTCCAGACCCGATGTGCTCAGCACATAAGCGGTTAAACAACCCCAATGTAAAGCATTAATCAGCACCAACAACACAAAAGCATTGAGCAGCTGAGCTAGGTAGTCCGCTCTGTAACGATGGACTATTCGTCCGTGCAATACTCGTAACAAGGCTATTGTTGCAAACAAAGCTGTATTAAAAACCAGAAGCAGCCGATGGCTTTCATAGAGACCATTGGCCATCGCAATCACCAACCAAAGAATCAGGTAGATGTAGACACCACCCTCCGCTCGCTTGGCAATATCAACCAGCATCTGGCTCTTTACCGCAATGTCTGAATCTTGCTCAGAGAAGCCTGTTTCTGACATAGATTTTTCAATTACTTCAATATTGTGGGTTTCATTTATACTAGAGGGCTACCAGATTTAACGCCACTTTTACGACGAAAAATATAAACCTACCAGGAAACAACCCAGCCATATAATATATTTGGCAACTGGTGTATATCTCACCGCAAAGTAACTAGTGCCTAACCAGAAACCGGAAGTTTTCGAAAACCAAGTCCGCTCCTGGCCAACGCAAATCTAGCTCCTAGGCCTTTTCAAGGCCTTTAAGTCACAAGATTTGCGTTGGCCAGGATCTCTTTGTCTAATTTCTGGATGGGCACTAACTATGCCCGTAACTATCCAGCATAATGAGATGAACACTCTAAACCCACCATTTCCGTCATCCTCGAAGTGTTTTGTCGGGGATCCAGGGTCCTGTAAACTAGATTCCGGCTAAAAGACTGCCGGAATGACGAACTTTGTGCCTTTGCTGAAAATAGTTGCTTATACCCTGGGCATAGCAGCAATACTTTCAATCCCTATTCACAGCTGGCAGAATTGGCATAATAGTCGACAAGATGCGAATGGAGCACTGCCGCGTGAACAACAACCATAGCATCAAGCTAGTTGCCCACCGAGGTTATCAAGCCAAATACCCCGAAAACAGCCTACTCGCATTGCAGGAAGCGATAGCCAGTGGCGCAAAGTTTATTGAGGTGGATATTCAGTTTTCCAGTGACAAGCAGCCGGTGCTTTACCACGACCGCAACCTGAAGCGCATATCACAGCAAAAAGGCAGTATTGCAGACTACCCTCTTAGCGAACTGCTGACATTAAGCGCCCACGAACCGCAACGCTTTGGCGAACGCTATAAAACACTGAAGATCACCCCGCTCTGCGATCTCATCAAGCTGCTTGAGCAGCACCCCGATGTGCACTGTTTTGTTGAAATAAAACGGGCGAGCCTAAAGTGGCTGCCGGCAACTGAAATAGTAGCCAAACTATGCGAGTTATTGGCTCACCTGGAAAAGCAAATAAGCTTTATCAGTTTTTCCCTTGAGGCCATTGAGCACGTAAAACAACAAGGCTGTCATAGTTATGGCCTTGTTATTGAGGAATGGCAGCAGGTTAATAGCGCTACGTTAGCTGAACTGCAGCCGAATTTTGTGTTTGCCGATATCGAGAAACTACCCAGAGAAGGCAAACTAACCATCCCCCACGGCCAACTGGTCGTCTACGAGGTGGTCGACCCGGCAATTGCACAAACGTTAAACCAAAGAGGCGTCCAGTTTATAGAAACGTTTGCCATCGCAGATATGCTGCAAGCGCTAGGAGGCAATCGAATTTAATGCTCTCAAGCGACCGCTCACCGCCTCCAACCACTTTGCATAACGATCCTCAATAAGAGAGTCACTGGGTAAAAAGCGCTGCACCCCAATATTACTTTTCCAGCTTGAAGGACATCCAGCCAACCAAAATGCAGCCCCGCGCGCGCTCGCTTCAACAAGATCTGAGCGATGCACTTCTTTCTGGCTAAT
>JAUXDF010000425.1 GCA_030618505.1 Spongiibacteraceae bacterium
ACTAATACTGCGAAAACCCTCAATCAAACTCACATAAGAAGACATCACCACCGCCGGATCACGATGCGTCCAGATTACCTGCGCATCAGGATAAACCGTCAAAAATGACTTCAAATGCTTCATATGCACCGGATACTTTAACAACCAAGGCTTATCCGGCTCATTAGAACCAATCAACTGTAATAATTTTTTGTGCTGAGTATAGGTCGGAACCAAATCCGCTGTTTCATACCACTCATTATAATGAGGTGCCCGACGACCACACTGCCAATAATCATCGGTAAAGGTTTGCGCCATCAAATGCCCGCACTCCTCCGGCCAATCCGCTGCCATAAAATGAATCGCCTTCAGATTTGGCGAGACCTCATACATCATCTCCAGATTATTTTTTGAATTCTGAAAATTTTCATTACTATCCCAGGTATCTCGCGCAGGTCGCGGCTGGGGGTTTTCCCCCAGCCAATATTCCAAATGCTGACGGTTAGGATCACGAGCCATCAAATAATGTAGCGCCGTACTGCCGGTGCGCACCATACCGGTAATCAATATCGGTTTTTTAATCTCAACATCGAGCAATTCCGGTTTGTCTTTAAACGCCTGCTCAGCCAACAAACGCTGCTTAAGCATATGAGTCAACTTCATCGGCGCGGCATATTTGCCCAGCTCATTGAGATCACATTCCTTGTCCAGGGATTCCAAAATCACCTTCAAACCCGTCAGATAACTACTATCACCAAAATCACTTAAACCGGTTTCCTCTTTGGCAATATCATGGAGAGGTTCAAGCCAATCAATATACTTCTCGCATTTTTGCAGTCTAATCATTTTGAATACCCTTGAAAGTTCTACACGGTCTGATATTGCCAGATAAAAGCCATTCGACTATAGCATTATATCGACACAGTGTTAATTAAAGTGTCTTAATAGATTCACCCGTATGACAAAGCTTTAGTCATCACCTCAATGCTTTTTTCCAGCTGTTGCATACTAGTAGTGTAGGCAAAACGAACATGCTGATCAGACTGATAAGCACCGAAGTCCACGCCCGGCGTGATGGCAATACCATGGCGCTCTAACATCTCCAGACAAAAAGCCTGGCTGTCATCGGAGAAGCGATTAATATTGGCGTAAAGGTAAAATGCGCCCGCCGGTGTATGAGGAATATCAAAACCCAACTCCCGCAACCGGGGCAACAAAAAATCGCGCCGCTGACAAAAAATAGTTTTCCTTTGTTCAAAAATCTCGCGCGACTGCGCGTTGAAGGCTGCCAGCGCAGCATATTGGGCCACCGTCGAAACCGAGATAAAGAGATTTTGCGCTAATTTTTCCAACTCACTAATCGCCGCCTCAGGTGCCACCAGCCAACCAACACGCCAGCCCGTCATACCAAAATATTTTGAAAAACTATTAATCACAAAAGCATCATCTGCGACCTCCAGAATCGAGTGCGCCCGCTCACCATAGGTCAAGCCATGATAGATTTCATCAACGACCAAATAGCCGCCACGCCCCTGCACCTCTTTATAAAGCTTTGCTAGCTCCTCAAGGCTTAAGATTTCTCCCGTTGGATTGGCCGGTGATGCCACCAAAGCACCCACGGTATTGGGCTGCCAATACTCAGCCGCCTTTGCTGCACTTAACTGATAATGATCCGCTGCCGTCACCGGCACCAACTGCCCCTCCCCCTCCACCAGCCGTAAAAAATGTCGATTGCAAGGGTAGCCCGGATCCGTCATCAACATGCCATCACCAGGATTAATTAAAAGCGCAGCAATTAACAATAAAGCGCCCGAAGCACCCGGGGTGACAATAATACGCCGAGGATCAATATCCAGACCGTATTGATGCTGGTAATGCGCGGCTATTGCCTCTCGCAAGGCGGGCATACCCACCGCCTGAGTGTAGTGCGTCATACCCTCAGTCAGCGCCTTTTTACCCGCCTCTACAATTGGCTCTGCGGTGACAAAGTCAGGCTCTCCCACCTCCATATGAACGATATCGCGCCCCTGTGCTTCCAGCTCCCGAGCCCGGGACAACACTTCCATCACCCGAAAAGGCTTAATATCCTGCACCCGATCCGCAAAAAACATGCTCACTTTTTAACCCCCCTACTATCAAACTACCCTTAGATACCGCCACTACATACCTTAACGCTATCTTAACCCTATACTGCCAGATTCAAGCTCTAATTTCTTAGCGCAAAAGGCTAGCGAAACAACACATTATCTGGTAATTTGAGCGGCTGCTCATGCCATGGTCTATACTGTGGGGATGATAAATGAAAGGCTGTTCAACAGTTTTTCAAGGGGCAGACAAGGGACAGTTAATAATACGAGGCTTGAAAATAATGCCAAAGAAAAAGTCAGCGACCCAATTTAAAAACTTCGAACCCTATAAGGTCAAAAAGGGTGAAAAGTATATGAATGACAAACAAAGAGATCACTTTCGCGCCATTCTTGGTTCTTGGCAATCTGAGCTAATGCAAGAAGTAGATCGCACCGTCTCTCATATGAAAGACGAGGCCTCCAACTTCCCCGACCCTGCCGATAGAGCCACACAGGAAGAAGAGTTTAGCCTGGAGCTGCGCACCCGCGACAGAGAACGCAAGCTGATAAAAAAGATCGAAAAAACAATAGGGCTGCTTGACGCCGATGATTATGGCTATTGCGAAGACTGCGGTGTTGAAATTGGCATCAAGCGCCTTGAAGCCCGCCCAACAGCGGATCTTTGCATCGACTGCAAAACCCTCGACGAAATCAAAGAGCGCCAGGAACACGGTTAAAGCCATTTAGATTCTCATGGTGATGTCGGCTTTATGTCGACATCAACGACCACACTCCTTTGAGACTTAAGATGAGCCGATCCAAACCCGGCTATATTGGTCGCTTCGCCCCCTCTCCGACCGGCCCACTTCATATGGGCTCTCTGATCGCCGCACTCGCCAGCTATCTTGATGCCAGAGCCCAATCAGGCCAATGGCTTATGCGCATGGAAGATCTCGACCCACCAAGAGAGCAACCCGGCGCCGCCCACTTGATACTACAATCTTTACTCGCCCACGGTCTGCAATGGGATGGCGATATTCTCTGGCAAAGTCGGCGCCACTCTGCATACCAAAACGCCATCAA
>JAUXDF010000411.1 GCA_030618505.1 Spongiibacteraceae bacterium
GCCCGGGGAGCAGCAACAGCTTTTCCAGTCGCCAGGACCTTATATTGTTCGTTAATCACCGACATGGCCTCATTGCTGCTGCCTGCCTGGGCATTAAGATACTGCTCATGAACACGTAGCGTATCACCCTGAAACTCATGGAACATCATCATTGAGCGCTCAATACTGTCGGGAATATGAGCTGCGCCTTTATCCAGCAGGTCCACTTGCTGCTGCATCAGTTTCATAAATGTTTCTGAGTACTGCTTGGGACTCTCCAGATACTTTTCATGAACCGCCAGGGTTTCTCGCTGATGGTCATAAAACTGCTGCAAGGTCTTATCGATGGAGTCCACCACACTACTGCCTTCAACCGTTTGTTGAATAAGCTGCGGCGCTACTTCCTTGATGACAATCTTTTCTACAATTTTTTCGACAACTTTCTCAACGACAGGTGCTGGAGCGGCCGGCAAAGCCTTCGCAGCACTGCCCGTCACTTTAAATCCATCATTTAATGAGTCTTCATAGGCCTTGCGGGTTTTATCAGCCACATAGTTTCCACCATTGAGAGTGACATTCATCGGTGATTTTTTGATAAGTGATAAGTCGTCCCGATCAATTTCGTAGGGATCAATATCGCTTAACTCAACACCGGCAACCGCCAACTGTACGGCCGCTTGTCGCAACTGCAAATCGCCATCCTTCTTCGGGCTGGCGTTTATCGCAATCGCGGTGACATCTTTATCAGCAAGAATATTCTCAACCAGTTTGGTTAGTACATTCTTAGGGCCAAATTCAACAAAAATTCGCCCGCCGTCCTGATAGATATTTTCCACTTCATCCTTAAATTTCACCGACTCCAGAATGTGATTTTTCATCACTTTCTTAATCGCCGAAGGTGTTTTGGAATGTGGTTTACCGGTGCCATTGGCATAAACCGGAATAGCCGGCTTGGAGAACTTGGCATTATCAATCGCATCAGCAAAGGGCTTTTGCGCATGCCCAACCAAAGGTGTATGGAAAGCGGCTGATACAGGTAACTTCACAACTTTGTAACCCTTGCCTTTTAAATCATCATGAGCTTTAAGCACTTGCTCAGTGGTGCCCGCCACTACGACCTGATTGCGGGAGTTGTAATTGGCAATAGAAATATCGGCATAGCCTTTAATATCCTCTGCCACTTTTTCGGGATCACCGACAACGGCGATCATGGTACCGGCATCAAAATCAGGGTCGTCTTTGGCTGACATGGCCTGACCACGCGCCTTTGCCAGCGTCATATAATCGCTGTCATTTAACACCCCAGCGGCCCACAGTGCGGTCAACTCACCAAAGCTGTGGCCGGCGGTAAAGTCAGCACTGAAACCGGCTTCCTGTAATACTTTATACAGACCAACACCCACCATGCCAATAGAGGGCTGGGCATGCTGAGTCAAGCGCAGTGCAGTTTCCTGCTCAGCGGCGGCGGCTTTATCAAATACGGGTATTGGATAAATCAAACTGGACAAGGGCTTTTGGCCGTCGGCAACAAACAACTTGTCCATTTCAGCAATAGTGTTCATCACCGGCGGGAAATTATAGGTGGCACTCTTGGCCATATTAACGTATTGCGAACCCTGCCCGGAGAACAAGGCAACAACCTTACCCTTGGCATCAATACCCTGCTTGCGATAATAGACACCGCTGGGCACTGTCCACTCATCCACATCGGCTTTGGCCGTTAGATTTTTAATCGCAGCTTCAAGCAAGCGCCTGGAATCCCCGGCATCTTTGGTGGCAAAACCAACCCTCGCCTCGGCAGCCTTAATCACTCGCACGCCACAATTATTAACCAGCTGCTGTTGCTGAACGCTGGCGTCATCACCGGAGACTTTAGCCAGCCACTGCTCACATTCAGCTTTTAAGGCTGCACTGTCTTTGGCACTGAGAATAACGCCGTGAGGTACATTACTGACCCGAAACTTACCTTGCTGACGGGCTGTATATTCTTCTAATACAAAGTGGAAATTGGTACCACCAAAGCCAAAGGAGCTAACACCGGCACGACGTGGTGTAGCATCGGCCAGGGGCATCCAGGGACGTGTTTCAGTATTCAGATAAAAAGGCGAGTCTTCTATACCCAGCGTTGGCAGGGGCTTTTCAATATTAATGGTGGGCGGCAACACTTTATGGTGCAAGGCCAGGCTGGCTTTTATCATTCCGGCGACACCCGCCGCCGCTTTGCTGTGACCAATCTGGGATTTCACACTACCCAAGGCAATATGATTTTTATCGCCACCAAAGGTCAATTTCAATCCGCTAAATTCCGCTGCATCACCAGCGGCTGTACCGGTACCGTGTGCCTCAATCAAGCCAACGGTTTCAGGCTCAAAACCGGCATCTCGGTAAGCTCTGCGCAATGCTTTTTCCTGGCCTTCAGGGCGTGGCGCATAGATGGATTTAAAACGTCCATCACTCGAGGTACCCACACCTTTGATGACACTGTAAATTCTGTCGCCATCACGCTCGGCATCGGCGAGACGTTTAAGCACAACCATACCAATACCTTCGCCAACCAACATTCCTTTGGAATCATGATCAAAGGGCTGAGTGGTGTCATTGGTGGTAAAGGCCGGTGTTTTTGAAAAGCTCATGTACATGATTGGCGAGTTATCCAGACAGATGCCGCCGGTAATCATCATCTCGCTACGACCTTCCAGCAGCTCGCTAACTGCCAGCTTGGTCGCTGCCAAAGAGCCTGCACAGGCCGCATCAACGGTGCAGTTAATACCACCGAGGTCAAAACGGTTGGCAATACGTCCGGCAATAACATTACCCAACATACCAGGGAAAGAGTTTTCTTCCCAGGGAGCAAAAGCACCTTTAAACTTTTCAACGATAACACTACGATCGCTTTCGTTTACGCCGCTGCTTTTTAATACCCGATCAAGCACCGGGTATTGCAGCCGCGATGCCAGAGAATGCAATAGTTTAGAGCCAACACCACAACCCAGGGTGATACCAATCTTATCGGTATCATAACCACTACCTTCACCCACTCCGGCATCGGCCAACACTTCTTTGGCAACAACCAGGCTCAGCAACTGAGATACATCGGTTACCTCAAGAATATTAGGTGGCAAACCAAACTCCATAGGATTGAAGTCAATGTCAGGAATAAAACCACCACGACGGCAATAGGTTTTGTCCGGCGCAGATTTATCAGCATCGTAATAATCATCAATGTTCCAGCGTGATGCAGGCACATCGATAATCGCATCAATGCGATCGAGGATATTATC
>JAUXDF010000449.1 GCA_030618505.1 Spongiibacteraceae bacterium
CAGTAAAACCCTGCGCGAAAATGCTCTGCGTATTCAGGCGCTAAGAGCCCACTCCGAATGGTTTAACGACAGCCTGCGTGAAGATATAGAAATGTCTTCACTGGTCAGTAATCTCAAAAATGTGTTGTCTGCCCACGACAAATACATACAAGATCAGTTGCAGCGAAACGGTATTGATTTATTGCAGGGTATCGGTAGTTTTGTCTCAAAAGAGGAGCTGGAGGTCACTCGCGTGGGTGGCAGCGTTGAGCGCTATCGTTCGAAATATTTTCTTATCGCCACTGGCTCCTACCCTCGCCACCTGCCAGGGGTTGATGTTGATCATGAACACATTTACGACAGTGACTCAATTCTTTCGACCATTTATTTACCCCGTTCACTGACGGTATTGGGCAGCGGTGTTATTGCCAGCGAATACGCCTCGATTTTTTCCGCCCTCGGTGTTGCCGTCACGATGATAGACCGCTTCCCCGCGCCGCTGGGTTTCCTTGACCCCGAACTAACCACAAAATTTATTCATGCTTTTGAAAGTGATGGCGGACGCTTTATTGGTTCAAGCAATGTCAGCAGTGTTAAATGGGACGGTATCAGTCAGGTTGTCACCACCCTGGAAGATGGCCAACAAATAAAAGGCGATAAACTGCTGGTGGCAGCCGGTCGTATTGCCAACGTACGGGGTTTGGCAATCGAAAAAGCCGGCTTAAAACTTAACGAACAAGGCGTGCTGGATGTTGATAAACACTGCCGGAGCGAAACAGACAATATCTATGCTGCCGGTGACGTCATCGGCTACCCCGCACTAGCCTCAACATCGATGGAACAAGGCCGGCGCGCGAGTTGTCATATGTTTGGCATTGAAGTCAGTCGAGCGAGCACAGTCATTCCCAGCGGAATTTTTTGCATTCCGGAAATGTCCTCAATTGGCATGGATGAAAAACAAGCCTTAGAAGAAAATGGCGCGGTTATCGTCGGGCGGGCAAATTTTTCAGAAATTGCTCGTGGACAGATTTCCGGCATACAGGACGGCATGTTAAAAATGGTCGCGGACCCCGAAGGCAAAGAAATGCTGGGGGTTCAAATCATTGGTGAGGGTGCAACCGAGTTGATCCACATTGCCCAGATGGGTTTGTTGCATAGCTGGAATGTTGATCAGTATGTGGAGAATATTTTTAACTTCCCCACCCTGGCAGAAGCTTATCGGGTAGCGGCTCTGCAAATAGCTGGGCAACGATAAAAAAACCGGGTACTTTTATAAATGAGCGTTTTTAAAGATAATATTCTCAAAGGTAAAGTTGCATTAATTACCGGTGGTGCCACTGGCATCGGCAAACAGATTGCCTACACACTCGGTAAACATGGTGCCAGCGTCTGTATTGCCAGTCGCAAACAGGAACGTCTTCAGAAAACTTGCGAAGAGCTGCAGGCCAAGGGTATTCAGTGCTCTTGGTTCAGTTGTGATATTCGCGAACCCGAACAAGTCGAAGATGTCATCAAACAAATTATTAAGCGCCACAAGGGTCTTGATATAGTCATTAATAATGCCGCCGGTAATTTCCCCGCCGCTATTGCCAACACCTCCTATAAAGGCTTTAAGACCATTACCGATATCGACTTGCTGGGCACCTATAATGTCACCCGCGCCGCCTTTGATGCCTGGTTAAAAGATAATGGCGGGCATATTGTTAATATCTCTGCCCCCTTTCAAAATCTCGGCGTCAGTTATCAGGCCCACGTTGCGGCAGCAAAGGCTGGCGTCGACTCCCTTACCCGCAGCGCTGCCGTAGAGTTTGGTCCCCATGGTATTCGTGTTAATGCCGTTTGTCCCGGGGCTACCGCGGATACCGAAGGGCTTGAGCGGTTTGCTACCGTTAGCGAGGAGCTCAGCACATCTAGCGCCTGCCCATTGGGTTATCTTGGTCAAAAAAGTGATATCGCCAACGCCGTATTATTTCTGGTCAGTGATGCGGCCTCCTACATTAACGGGCAGATTTTTTCTGTTGATGGCGGCTCCGGTATCGATATGCTCAAACTAGGGCCGATCTCTTAGCCCGTGGCTGGTTTGCCAAGAATGTCATACTTCTGGCATTAAACTCATGCACGATGCAACTCACATTGCTAAGATGCGCTTTGCTTTTCTCCAAAACTATTATCACTCACCCAATAAGGATCACTCTATGAAAATAACAACAACACTACTTGCAACTATTCTTCTCAGCCTTGGTTTTGCCAGCATCGCCAGCGCTGAGGGCAAAGGCCATCACCACGGCCACGCCAATCTGGATCATCGTATTGATAGCTGGGTTAAAGAGGTCTGTGGTGACGATGCTGCCTGTGCCGAAAAAAAGCGCGCACACTATAAACAGCGTATGACGCAGTACCGAGAACGCGTTCAGAAAATGTGTGGTGATGACGAAGCCTGCCGCCAGGAAATGCGTAGCAAATATATGGAACGCCGCGCCAAAAGAGAAGCACGTATTAACGAACACTGTGGTGATGACAAGGCCTGTCGAACAAAGCTGCGAGAAGAATATCGTCAAACCATGGACAAGGCTCGCAAGCAGTGCGGTGAAGACAAAGGCTGCTGGAAAAAATTCTATGAGGAGAAAAAACCCAAGTAGAACTTTATCATGGCAAGCTAGTGCCCATCCAGAAATTAAACAAAGAGGTCATGGCCAACACCAATCTTGCGACTTAAAGGCCTTGAAAAGGCCTAGGAGCTAGATTGGTGTTGGCCATGACCGGACTTAATTATCGAAAA
>JAUXDF010000227.1 GCA_030618505.1 Spongiibacteraceae bacterium
AAATTAAGTCCGCTCCTGGCCAGCGCAAATCTAGCTCCTAGGCCTTTTCAAGGCCTTTAAGTCGCAAGATTTGCGTTGGCCAGGATCTCTTTGTCTAATTTCTGGATGGGCGCTAGCTAGTCTGTTTAATGCGCATGATTTACGTTTGTTATTAACTCTGTTATTAGCTACCCCGATATAATCGGCTCCAGTCCCACCAGGCTATCCATCAACTCCGCATTACCTAAACCATGGCGTGTAAAGGTGCTATCAAATCCAGCAATATTATTATGCAGCGCCATATAATTTAAAATGACAGTTTCCACTAATAGATTAACATTGTTTGCCGCTGGGGAAGAGGAGGTATCAACAGAGGCATCTGAGCGCATGTGGCCAATTTGGTTGCGCACCGCCACCGGTCTGCCGACGGGGTTATAAACCAGAAAAAATGATGAGGCAGTGGAGGAGTTGTCTCCAGTCCAGACGCCTTTGCCGCCGCCTTCGATTGAGTCATCGGTCATACCATTGCTGGCAACCGAGCCATCGCTAAACACATAAATCATCAGTGGCGTGCCTTTGCGTGCAGCGTACTCCAGGCAGGCACCGATGCAGCGACCGGCACGTTCATCGCGCAGCTCCCCTGTTGAACGATCGCCGGTATGATAATCATAACCACCCATGCTGATGGTGCCGGCACCGGCTTCGCCTTCTACCACAAGCTTCATGACTGATGCGGTTTTTCTAAATTCGCTGTCACTGGAAAGCTCATCTGAACTGAAGATGCCGCCGGGGCCGACAATGTCGGGATCCAGCTCAGGGTTCAGCGCCGCGGGATTGCCATAACGATCAGCAAGATCAGCACTTTTTACATAACTACAGCGCACCAGCTGTTCGAGTTCGGCATCATTGCTGACTTTCATATCAACGGCATTGAGTTTTTGGTCACTGATACGTTGGATCGATTCCATTACTGCTACCGCATCCTGTTGACTGATGCCAGAGGCTTCAAGGTCGCCCACATCAACCAGACCAACCACATCACTGGGCCGGTCAACTTTAGTAGGCCGCACCGTCAGATCAATCATTGAGGTAGGAGCCAGCGAGTTACCACCGGAATCGGTACTGCGCGAGCCGACCAGTGTCAGTAAGGCGCCGTCAGCTCCAGCTTGGTGGATGCCGTACATTGGATTGTGGGGGTTGTTGCCGGTATCGTTGTCAGATCGCGCTGGTATTACGGAGCCGTTAACCCGACTTGCTGTTTCGCTACCGAGAGAGTTTTGAATGCCTTTTAACATCGCGCTCTTGGAGTGAAAGGCCAAGCCTAAGTCTTCGTTAATATGTTCAAGATTAGTATCGGGGTCGATGGAGGAGGGGGTCATATCGCCGGGCAATCCCAGTTTGCTATAACCTGCCGTGCTGAGAAAATCATGCTGGCCACCGCGACCGCCTACCAATACATTGGAGCCGGAAATATTGGCACCACCGGCCAGGTCAAAACAGATAAAGGGAATCTTCGTGTCCTGCTGACTTTTGATTATGCCGCAGACTATTTTTTGCAATTCAAGATCAGCGGAGAGTTTAGCGTGGGCAAAGTTTGGACTGGCGACCATATTCAGTAGCGATCCACCTAATACAACACCAGTGCCGGACATAAATCCCTGAGCAATAAACTCACGCCGAGTTAATGGTCTGCGGTGATTTTGATGACGCAGCGGCTGATCCGGGTGAAGTGGCTTGTTTCGTCTGGCCATGATAATTAACTCTCTACGTATCTATTTATAACGACTGGTTGCAACAAAGTTATTGTAACAACATTGCCGCACTGCCAAGAGCGGTCGCACAAGCGGCTATGGTGGCGGTTTTTGTTTGGGTGGTCGGACAAACGACGCCACATTTTGCGATGCCATCTGGCAGCCCGTCAGTTTGGTCGCTGTTATCAAGCAGGCGTTCATCTGTTGTTTTGGTCAGCAGGGTAAGTATTTCATCACGTACCAGCGCAGCATCTGGTTGGCTGCTAATATTGCTTCCCAGTGCCGCATTCAGTAGTGGGTTAATCACCCCATTGACCCAATCACTGTCACTGATATTGTTGGCGTTTGCATCAAAATTAAAATTGCCAAACATGCTTGCTCGCAGGCTGTTGTCATTGACCATCGCATTACAGTAAGCCAGCGATAATTGCGTGATAGCCATTTGATGCGAGGATAGAAAACTGGAAATAGTTTCCTGCGTTGGCAGTTGCTGATGGATTAACTCAAAGGTAGTGCTGACGGTGTTGTGTTGTTGACTGACGCCGGTAATGGACGACAGGGTTGCGTTAATTTCATCAAAGGTTCGAATACCAATATCCGGGGCGAAGGTTTCTTCTGTCGAAGGAGGGGGAGCTTGAACGGTACCTTCAACATAAACGAAAATTTCTCTGTCTAGGCGTTCAAAGGTCAGGAAAAACTCATCTGATTGCGGGCCTTTTTCCAGTGGTATTACTGTGCCTGTTGCTGTCTGAGGCGTGTTAAAATTACTATCCTCTATCAAATACTGAAAGCCGGTTTCGCTATTTTTCTTACTGCTATCAAGGGTGGTATCCAGTATCGCAAAGGCTTGTCCGAGGCTGGCTTCACGACCATTAATGCCAATTCTCATGCCTTTGAGAGCAATGCCGGAAGCTTGTGTATTGTCATCGAGACTGACGTAGAAGGGGTTGCTGAAAAGGTAGCTGTAATTGTCAAACTGGCTGACTTCAAAAACAATGTAACTTTCTGCAATATTAATATTTTCAGAAATATCAAATAGGAGAAAGAAGCGCTCGCCGACGTCGGCGTCGTAGTTTTGTTTAATTTGAGTGCTGTTAAGTGCGCGATCATGAATAGCCACCATACGGAAAGTACCGGCCCAAAGTCGATTGCTTGATGTTTCATTGCCCAGCACAAACGCAAAGGAGTCATCCCAGTCGGTGAGGTTGCCTGCGGTGTCATCCGGAGTATCGACTTCAATTAACTCGCCGTTGATATAAAGCTGTCGTCCATTAATAGGATCAAAGCTGGCGACGACATGTTGCAGAGTTGCCTGCAAGCGCTCCTCGTCATCACGGCTTGAAACGTAGGGTTCACCATTGCCATCGGTTTCACTGCTACGGTTGAGAAAATTGTAGTTGTAGAGTGTCTGGCCGAGGGTGAAGTTTCGGGCGCTAGTGCCGCCGGAATAACCAATGATCACCGCAGGCCCTTCCTGAGTAACATTGCCCGGTGCTATCCAGGCTTCAATGGTGTATTCGCCGATGCTGGAAATAGCGTCGTAAAGTTTGCGGCTATCGCCGGTCAGGCCTTGCGCCTTGCTGTTGATCATATTAACGCCCCAGCCGCCGACCCATTGATAGTCCAGACCTTCAGTGCCACTGAGGCTCAGGTTAAGAGCGGGTTCAACACCACTGGTGTCATAGATGGTATTTCCTTTGCCACTTTTAAATTGATAGAAGGCGATTACATTGGAATCGTTTCTGCCACCGCCGCTGATAACAATACCGTCAGGTAGCGATAAGGCCTTGCTGTTAACCAGATCGGGATTTAGAGCGGTGGTTTCTATGCTGTCTGAGAAGGCGGTGATGGCATCCTGCATGGTGTTGGCATCATCGCTGCAGTTGCTGCTCCAGCAGTTATGAAATTCACTGCGCAGTCGTACCACCAGTCTTGAGAGCGCAGGGGTATCAAGATCCATTTTGCTTTGTGCCGCTTCATAGGCGACATCAATATCGCTGCTGGCAAAGTAGGGTGAAATGGGTATTGCCGAGCTGTCACTATGGCAGTCAGCGCAGTATGTTTGCAGCAGCGTGTGCAAGTTTGAAAATGCAGCGCTGCTATCGGGAAAGTTTTTACTGTCACCGGGCTCTCTTAATGTTGGCGCTTTCAGTTCGATTTGATTGGCACTGCCGCCGGCACCGAACAACCAATTGTTAATGTAGGTGGTAATGATGTCTGCGCAGGCGCCGGGGCTGGCAAGCCAGCAGTTGTGGCCGTTAAGCACCTTTTCCACAATGCGCGAGCTGCTTGGGCTGTCCCTGTTTATTAAACCTAGTGTAATCGTATAGGCTTCGTTTACATCATCATCACGAACAAAGGTCGGGCTTTGTCCGGCGTGTCCATGACAGCCACCGCAACGATTTTCTGCACGAAGGTTTTCCCAAAACTCGAGTTTAAAACGCTGAATTTCCTCGTTAGCAGGATCTGGCCCGTCATAGGGTAAAGGCGCTGCATTAGAGAACTGTTGGTCAAGTGGAATGATTTCAGTATTTTCCTGACCGCTGTTTGTGCCAATTTTTGAGGTGCCGCCACCGCCGCAGGCCGTTAACAGGAAGAGTGTTAGCAGGCAATAAAGGCTAACTTTTAACGATGAGACGAGACGAAAAATAGCAGGGGCTTGAAGTAAGTTCATGTTCTTAATCTCCCATGCAGTAGACAGCAGATTCACTAAACACTTGCTTCATCTGATAATTAGCTGCTTTAAAGGATGTCAGCATGCTGGCAAGTTGCGCACGATCGGCACTGTTTCGCGCCTCTCGCAGGCAGACCGTTTTAAAAACTTTTTTAACCTGACACTGGGCGAAGGCTTCGCTGTGGGCGAGCTCCATACCCATGGATTTGGCCCCGGTGCCACTGCCCGGCAAACTTTCATCCCAGCCTAATACGCTGTTAGGCCCCTGGCGCCAATAGTTATCCCAATGGTCGTCGGTGGTGATATAACCCCATTTGAAATTTCCGGCATTAATCAGATATTTTTCCTTAACCCGAGTGCCAGTTTCTGGGTCGATGCTGCCTGCGGCGTTGTAGGAGAGTCGACCCGCTTCACCGTCCTCGTCATTATCAGCATCATATTCATAGTTGTAATAGGCCAGTGACTGGGTCAAAGGTTCCATTCCAGCATGACAGCCACCACAGGCATTAAAGAAAATGCGACTGTCGCCTCCGGGGCTGCGGGTGACATCCTGACGAATACGGTCGTGGGAGCGGGTAGTGTCTTTGATCTGTTCCAGGTCGGTGCAGAGATGGTTTAGCAGGGTAAAGCGAAACATCGCCCGGTTGGTGCCATCTTTGAAAAATGCTTTTGCGGCTGCCCTGGTGGTAATAATGCCAGCGGTTGCATCGCTGGGTAAGCCGGTAATACTTGATTGGCTGCGTTGAACCAGTTTGCCAGGATCTGACAGGTTAATGCCTTGATCTTCCATACTTTGATAATGATTGTTGTTGCTATTGGAATAGTCGGGCAGGCCCAGCGAATTATGACCGATGTAGATAATATCCCGATAGAGCAGTTGGCGATAATCGAGCTCATCACGAATGATGCCAATGGCAGTGGCGGTGTAATCATTAAGGGGAGTAAAAACGGTTTGCTCTTCGTTAGTTGCTGGCGCAATCATGTTTTTTAAGGTGACATTATAGAAAGCAGGATTTTTTAGCGCTTCTTCGGCAAGGGTTTCGGGCTCGTCAAGCTCACCATTATTATCAGTATCAAGGGCAAAGCTATCGAGAAAATCACTACTGGGAGGAATGCCGGTTAAACGGTCATGGATGCGCTTTGCCTGATCTCTGGCGCTCGCATTAGCAACGTTGGCGGACAGGGCATATAACATAATAAACAGTATTATGATCAGTCTATAACTGTTCGCGCTGTCGATAGTTTTTATGTTGTTAAATATGTTGTTATACATGTCATAAAACATGCAAATACTCCCTATT
>JAUXDF010000320.1 GCA_030618505.1 Spongiibacteraceae bacterium
CGCCTCTACAATTGTGCCCGCTGTCATTGCCAGGTCGTGATCTGTCGTCACTGTGATCGAGGCAATGTTTATTGTGGTGAGCGCTGTGCGAAGCCTGCACGCACTGAAACATTGCGCAGGGCAGGTAGTCGATACCAGTCCAGTCGTCGCGGCCGTCTTTCTAATGCAGACCGACAACGCCGCTACAGAGAACGCCAGCGAGAAAAAGTAACGCAACAGGGTTCCTTGCCCGTCACCTCCAATGATTTACTTCCTCTGGCATTAAACAGCTGCCGGAGTGTTACAAAGCAAGAGAGCTCTCTCACTAAAACCGCTATTTACTGTCATTTTTGTCACCGTGAATGCAGTGATTTTTTGAGATTGGATTTTCTTCGCCCGCAGACACGCTCTGGGACCACAAATATAAAGGAGAAATTCTTTGGCTATTGATAAAACACTTGAGGCAAACATTCTGCGTTACCACTTTGTTGAAAAATGGGGAATAAACACCATTGCCACTCAACTTAATATTCATCACTCGACGGTTGATCGAGTGCTTTCTCAGGCAGGTCTACCCAAAGCCGAGCGAGCCAAACAACCCTCAATGCTCGACCCTTATCACCCTTTCATTATTAATACCCTGGAGAAGTTTCCCAAGCTGACTGCGGCACGTCTCTACACCATGGCGATAGAACGAGGTTATACCGGTGGTGAAAGCCATTTTCGAGCCCGTGTTGCCCAGCTTCGTCCACGCGCACCCGCCGAGGCATTTTTACGCTTGAAAACTTTTCCCGGCGAGCAGGCACAGGTTGACTGGGGTCACTTTGGTCATGAGCAAATCGGTAAGGCCAGGCGACCGCTGATGGCTTTTGTCATGGTCTTAAGCTGGAGCCGTCAAATTTTTCTTCGCTTTTATCTTAATCAGCGAATGGAAAGTTTTTTACGTGGCCACGTTGCAGCCTTTGAGTTTTTTCAGGGTCTGCCTAAGGTTCTACTCTATGACAATCTCAAATCGGCAGTTCTTGAGCGCCGCGGAGAAGCGATCCGATTTCATCCCACCTTACTGGCTTTATCAGCACATTATCACTTTGAGCCAAGGCCCGTTGCTGTAGCCCGAGGAAATGAAAAAGGTCGTGTAGAGCGCGCCATACGCTATATTCGTGACAACTTCTTTGCCGGTCGACAATGGAAGGATGTCGACGACCTAAACGCTCAAGCCAATACCTGGTGTTTAGGACAAAGCGCTAATCGACTCTGCCCCGAAGATAGCAGCATGACCGTGCGCGAAGCCTTTGAACAAGAAAAACCTCGCCTGATTAAGCTCCCGGACAACCCCTTTCCGACACACGATTGTGTTGAGGTCAGCGTCGGTAAAACACCGTATATACGCTTTGATCTTAATGACTATTCCGTCCCTCATACCTGTGTCAGAAAAACACTGACCGTGCTTGCCTCACTCACCACCGTGCGCATTATTGATGCCGGCAATGAAATAGCCCGCCACCAACGATCCTATGGAAAAGCCGAACAAATTGAAAACCCCGAACACATTGAAGCCTTGATTCACAGCAAGCATCAGGCTCGCCATCACCGAGGACAAGACCGCCTGTCTCATGCAGCACCGTCGAGCCGGGAATTGCTAGTGCTTGCAGTACAGCGAGGCAATCGATTAAACAGTGTCATCTCTCAATTACTGGAATTGCTCGGTGACTATGGTGCGGGCGAACTGGAAGCAGCCATTGCGCAGGCCTTGCAGCAGCAGATGCCTCACCCCAATGCCGTACGCCAGGTGCTGGAGTGTCGTCGAGAGCAGCGCAACCAGCCATCACCCATTGCGGCCAAGTTTGCAGACAGTGATAAAGCCGGCGCTGTTGTGGTACGTCCAGCCTCACTCGCCGATTACGATCAACTCACCAACCTTGAGCCATCTGCTGCCAGTAAAGAAGAGCAGAGCCTGGCTGATACAGATAAGGAGAATATCGATGACAATACCGACAGATGAGCTCAAGCAGCGCGCCACTTCGCTTAAGCTTTACGGTTTACTCGCTCACTGGGATGAACTGAGTGAAGATGACAGACAATGGATTGCGACCTTTATTCAATGGGAAGAACATGAACGGCACCGGCGGGGACTCGAGCGCCGCCTGAGCAATGCTCACATTGGTCGCTTCAAACCCTTGGTCGATTTTGATTGGAACTGGCCGAAGCAGTGCGATAAAGGCGTGGTATCGGAACTGATGACCCTGGCGTTTATCAAGGAGGCCAGCAATATTGTGTTGGTTGGCCCCAACGGTGTGGGCAAATCAACAATCGCGCAAAACATTGCACACCACGCCGTCCTGCAAGGTTACACCGCCTTATTTGCCAGTGCGGCACAGATACTGACAGACCTGTCATCTCAAGATGGCGATAACGCCCTGCGTCGACGATTGAAATATTATGCACAGCCACAGGTGCTGGTGATTGATGAAGTTGGATACCTTTCCTATGGTAACCGCCATGCCGACTTGCTCTTTGAGATCATCAATCGCCGTTATGAAAATAAATCAACCATTGTCACAACGAACAGACCGTTCTCTGAATGGGGTGAGGTATTTCCCAATGCCTCCTGTGTTGTCTCCCTGGTAGACCGACTGATTCATCACTCTGAGATCGTTGTGCTGGAAGGTGAATCCTATCGAATGAAAGAAGCAAAGGAGCGCGCTATCAAGAAAAAAGCAAAGAGAAAACCGCGAGGAAAAAACAAAACAGACGATCAATAAAGAAGATTAAAGAGGATAATATTATGACCATGAGATTTACTCAAATCAGAACGTTTTGGGGTGCTGAAGAGGCCAGTACCGTCATCGATTTCCTCGACGAGCTCAGAGATATGTTGTGGGTCGTCTATGGTGAGGAGATTATTGAAATGCATAAAGCTATTGCTGAAACGGAGACCGACGATAGTCAGTGGGATGGTGAGTTTGATGATGAAATACCGTTTTAGTCAGCAGGTGGTTTGGAGGGAAATATAAATCAGGGCCATAATGGCCCTTTTTTAATCAAAAAGCGTAGCGGCGAATAACCGCGCTTTTGCACCGTCGCTAACAGCACCCTAGTAATTGGATGGCTTGTGCTGTGCAATAGTGCTTATGCATCATTTCGCAGAGCATCTATGATGTTTTGTGAAAATGTAAATATCTCTTGGTATTCTTTATTGGCGATGATGCTTTTTATTAATGTCTGGTCTATTTCCAAGTACTCGTGCACTAGACTATTTCGTGTGCCAATAATTTTTTTCCATAATGCGAGCTTCTCGTCATCTATTTTTCCTGCTCGATTTAAATGTTGCAGGTTGTCGTAAGCTGAACTGGGGGCACTGCCGAATATCAATTTTACCCAGTGCTTGGCCAGACCGATGCTTGCCTCGGTTGATAGCTGCAGCAGACGCTCTGATGAGTTATATTCGTGAACACTCAGTGGGCATTCAGCAATGATCCGATTTAAATCATCCAACTGTATACGATACGATGATAGCGATGTCTCTATGCTAAAAAGATAGTCCATCAACCCTTCAGGTATTGTCATTTACATCTTGCTCTTAGGGTGTTTTCCGGTCTGGCGAGTTTTTCATGTTCAAATAAGGCCGATATTTTCGCCTCTTGCTGATATTGTCGCATAGGGTCCTTTGCGTGAATCACGCATCCCTGATTAATAATTTCAAAGCGTAAATATAAGGCACAGCGGTCTATATCCACAATGGACAGGCTATTTTCACCCAAACCCAGAATCGTTTGCCACTGTAATGCGATTTCATGGGGCCTCAGGTTTTTGTTTGCCTCTGACAGGTCGAAATTATTAAATGCTATTGCTAAGTCATAATCGCTATCTTGACGGTGCGCCCCTATTACTCTGGAGCCATATAACCATAATAACGCTATGTCAGGGTTTTCTGCCGCTAGGCTTTTAATTTTATTTTGTATGCTCATGCTACTTTCGAGGTGCGATTGATAACTACAAACAGAGTGTCAATATAGCATCAGATGCTTGTTGGTAACACGGAGAATTGGGCTAAAAGGCGTCTAAAATCAATAATAGGTTCCTGATGTTAGGGGCTGCCCGGCTTTTCTATGATCGCTAAGGCGCTGGCTAGACTCTGCCATAATTTGCAGGTTGCGCACTACGGCATCCTGAATCAGCCGTGATGCGTAATAAGCGTCTCGGCTCTCGACATACTCATCAATTCGGGCAATGCAATCGAGCATATGTGCAATATAGACCGAGTTATCCTTTGCCATCAGAGTTGCTGCGCCTCTTTTAATACTTGCTGGCA
>JAUXDF010000336.1 GCA_030618505.1 Spongiibacteraceae bacterium
GTAGAGACCGGATGCCAGTTTTCGAATCAGACCTGCGCGTAGCATGAGCTGATGACTGATAACCTCCGCATCGGCAGGGGTTTCTTTCAAAGTGGCAATCAGGTATTTGCTGGCGCGCATAGGAGGTAATTCCGCTGGTTTAAAAAATAGAGGCGCATTTTACGATTGTTACGCGAAAGGGTACAGTACCGAATGATACTTAGTTTAAGCCGGATCACGGCTTTTAGTCCCTTCTCCTTGGGGGGAAGGTTAGAATGAGGGGAGCGGCGAAGCCGTAAATTATAAGTTGCCCTCTCCCGCAAGCGGGAGAGGGGGCAAAACAGGTGAAATTCTGCTTAACTAGTGCCTATCCAGAAACCGGAAGTTTTCGAAAATTAAGCCCGCTCCTGGCCAACGCAAATCTTGCTCCTAGGCCTTTTCAAGGCCTTTAAGTCGCAAGATTTGCGTTGGCCAGGATCTCTTTGTCTAATTTCTGGATGGGCACTAACTAAGTACCGTTCGGTACGGTACCGAATGTATAACTATTGCTATTCATCGTAGTCCTGATTGAGGAAAGCCCTATGTTTAAACTCCATCCGCAACTGGAGAAGGATTGTTTGTTGGTAGGGGAATACCCCCTGTGTCGTTTATTGCTGGTAAATGATGAGAATTACCCCTGGTTTATTCTGGTGCCTCGCAGAGCTGATATCAGTGAAGTGTTTCAGCTAACTGAGGAAGATCAGTTACAGTTGATGAAGGAGTCCAATAGCTTGTCAGCACTATTAGCAGAGCATTTTCAGGCAGATAAACTCAATGTGGCAGCGTTAGGTAATATGGTGCCTCAGCTGCACATTCATCATATTGTGCGTTATAAAAATGATACTGCCTGGCCTAAGCCTGTGTGGGGGGTAGTGCCCGCAGAGCCTTATTCGGATGAGGTTTTAAAGCGGCGTTTAGCAGATTTACTGCCAAAGCTGGTGGAGCAAGGACGAGAATTTGAGCGTTGAGGTATTGCTGATTGTAGGGTGCACATAAAACAGGGCACAAGCGGCTCCCGCACCGAAGCAGTTTGGAGCGATATTGGTGCGGGAGCCGCACCCTACAAATATAGTCGGGGGTGCCGAGTGACATTATTAGCAGGCTCATAAAAAAGCCGCTTATACAGCGTATAAGCGGCTTTTTCTGCTAAAGCAAAGTGCGCTAAGGCACTATCCTTTATACAACCATTTCTTTTAACTTCTTCAGCGGACGAATCTTAACAGTCGTAGAAGCAGGTTTTGCCTTAAACATCTGTTCTTCGCCAGTGAAGGGGTTAATGCCTTTGCGGGCTTTTTTAGCAGGTTTCTTAACGGTACTGATTTTCATCAGTCCCGGCAGAACAAACTCGCCACAAGCGCGCTTTTTGATGTGGCGCTCAACCAAATCAGCTAGCTCGTCGAGAACTGCGCCAACCTGCTTTTTGGAAAGCTCGGTGTTTTCAGCGATTTGAGTCAGAATTTGCGTTTTATTGTAACGCTCCTTTACGCCAGGTGCTTTTTTTACGGGTGCAGCAGCAGGTGCTTTTTTTGCAGGTGCTTTTTTTGCTTTTGCGGGAGCTTTGCGAGCGGCCATAGGATCGATTTCCTTTATTAGTTTGATAGCGTTAAGTGTTCCACAATGGACGTAAAAACCTTTAAAAACAGCACTGCTACATCTTCATGTTAAAGGTTTGCCTATATATATAGCACTAAATCCAATCTGGCAACAAAAAAACGTTAAAAATAAGTGTTTTTTTGTTATTTTTTATCGCTTTTATTGTCTCTGTGGATTTAGTGAGTTCGCTTAGGTGATCGTTGGCACTTTCTGTTTCCCGCAGATTAGGACAGTTTTATTGCCATAATTCCCGAATACCCGATATTGAACATTTCAGGTATAATGCGCGGTTCTCGAAAAACTCAGTAAAAGTCCCCTTGGTTTTCCTGGGTCTTGTAGTCTTGTTTTGTGGTGAGGATCAGTTTATGCCTATATATGAGTACCAGTGTCAATCCTGTCAGCATGAGGTGGAAAAACTTCAGAAAATGAGTGACGAGCCCTTGAGGGATTGTCCAGCCTGCGATGAGCCCGCATTAAAGAAAATGATTTCAGCTGCCGGGTTTCGCCTCAAGGGCAGCGGCTGGTATGAGACTGATTTTAAATCAGGTAATAAGAAGAACCTGGCGGGTGATAAAACCGATAGCGCTTGCCCTGCATCTGCTAGCAGTGGCAGTGGTGATTGTGCCGCAGGCTCCTAAGCCTTTTTTAAGATAAATAAATTTTAGCTAGACCCTTCATTTTTTACATACAGGAAATAGATCAACATGCGCAGTCAATATTGCGGTGCTTTAAATAGCTCTTATATCGATCAGACCGTTACCATTTATGGCTGGGTTCATCGTCGTCGTGATCACGGTGGTGTGATATTTCTTGATCTGCGTGATCGCGAAGGGATTATTCAGGTGGTTTTTGATCCAGATACCGAAGAGCACTTTCAGCGTGCTGACCGGGTGCGCGGCGAATTTGTTGTAAAGGTGACTGGCCGGGTTAGAGCTCGCTCCGAAGGTACTGTAAATAAAGAAATGCGCACCGGTGATATTGAGGTGCTAGGCAAGCAGCTGGAAATTCTTAATGCTGCGGAAACACCCCCCTTTCAGCTGGATGAGCATACTGATGTTGGTGAGGACGTGCGTCTACGCTATCGTTATATGGATTTGCGCCGCCCGGAGATGCTGAGCAAGCTGCGCCTGCGCTCCAAAATCACCTCCGAAATTCGCAACTTTCTGGATGATAACGGCTTCCTTGATATCGAAACGCCTATTTTGACCCGCGAAACACCCGAGGGTGCGCGGGATTATCTGGTACCTAGCCGCACACATACCGGCAAGTTTTTTGCACTGCCGCAATCTCCCCAGCTTTTCAAACAGCTGTTGATGGTGGCGGGAATGGATCGTTATTATCAGATTGCTCGTTGTTTTCGTGATGAGGACTTGCGCGCTGACCGCCAGCCTGAATTTACCCAGATTGATATTGAAGCGTCTTTTTTAAGTGATGACGAGATTATGTCTATCACCGAGAAAATGGTTCGCCAGCTATTTCAGTCGGTACTGGAGGTTGATTTGCCCGAGCTGCCACGCATGACCTACACAGAAGCAGTAAAGCGTTTTGGTAGTGATCGCCCGGATTTGCGAATTCCGCTGGAGCTGGTGGATATCGATGACCTGATGCGTCAGGTTGAATTTAAGGTCTTTAATGCACCGGCCAATGATCCCAAGGGGCGTGTTGTTGCTTTGAAGGTACCCGGTGGAGCCAAACTGAGCCGTAAGGTGATAGATGATTACACTAAGTTTATTAGTATCTATGGCGCCAAAGGTCTGGCCTGGATTAAGGTGAATGACAGCGAAGCAGGGCTTGATGGCCTGCAATCACCTATCTTGAAGTTTATGCCGCCCGAAGTGGTTGAGCAATTAATGCAGCGTCTTGATGCGCAAACTGGCGACATCATTTTCTTTGGTGCTGACAAGGCCAAAATCGTTAACGAAGCGATTGGTGCCCTGCGTGTGAAACTTGGTGAAGATCTGGATTTGCTCACCTGCGAGTGGGCGCCTTTATGGGTCGTCGACTTCCCAATGTTTGAAGAGGATAGCAATGGTGGTTGGACACCGCTGCACCATCCTTTCACCTCTCCAGCCTGTAGTGTTGAAGAGTTGCAGGAAAATCCGGGTGAAGCGATTTCTGTTGCCTACGACATGGTACTAAATGGCACTGAGTTGGGTGGTGGTTCAATCCGTATTCATGATCAGGATATGCAGCAGGCAGTATTTCGGGTGCTGGGTATTGGTGAGGAAGAGGCGCAGGAGAAGTTTGGCTTTTTGCTGGATGCACTGAAATTTGGTTGTCCTCCCCATGGTGGTTTGGCCTTTGGCCTGGATCGTCTGGTGATGTTGATGGTCGGAGCAGACTCTATCCGTGAAGTCATTGCTTTTCCGAAAACACAATCGGCACACTGTATAATGACCGATGCACCGGGGCGTGTCAGCAATAAGCATTTAAGAGAG
>JAUXDF010000216.1 GCA_030618505.1 Spongiibacteraceae bacterium
CGCCTCGGACCAGAGGAGTTGCAGTGCTGACAGACCACAAAAAATGCCAGCATATTGTGAGATATGTGATTATGTTCAGTACCGCAGAAAGGACAAGGCTCAATGCGAGTCGCCATGAAATGCTCCTTTGATCTTCTGAGTGATGGTTCTGGGGGAAAATGATAAAAATGAGGGGGAGGGAGTGCGTCGTTAAAAGAAACGGTTTGTAAGCACGCGGGGCTGCTTGTTGACCGACAGCCCTTTGATTGGCACGATTCACTTTTCGTGTTCGCTCCATTCAGTTATCTGGACTATTTTCTAGATTACTTTTCGTACTGCTTTTTAAGTAGTGTAGATGGGTAATATGTATTTGCCAGCCTTTGGGCTGAAAAAATACCCGATAATTTAAAAAATCCGATTAAAGCGGTTCCTTCAATCCAAGCTATTGTAAACGAAATCCGGATAACTCAATTCAGACAGGCAAGGTCAGCTTGATGTACAATACTGGCCATCTTTTTAGTGGTTTCGGTGAGGTGATGTAGAGCAAACCCCCGGGATGTCCTAACTAGTGCCCATCCAGAAATTAGACAAAGAGATCCTGGCCAACGAAAATTTTGCGACTTAAAGGCCTTGAAAAGGCCTAGGAGCTAGATTTGCGTTGGCTATGACCGGATTTAGTTTTCGAAAGCTACCAGTTTCTGGATGGGCACTAGGTAACCTCTGAATAAATCTGGTTGATGAGATTGTTCAGAGATCCCCTAAAGCCTTATCCAGCATACCAATCAGCTCCTCGCGACTATAAGAGTACGAGTGCCCCTCATTAATCTGAACCAAGCGGGTAATCGCCGCATTCACCGTAATCGCCGCTTCATGCTGGTAGGGAACCACCAGATAGCGTCGCTTCGGCGACTTATCCGAGAGCGCATGAAGAAAAGCTTCAGCCACCTCATCTGGCTCCTCAAGATAGACCGCACTCAAAAGCTTACTCTCACTCATTTCGATCAACTTATCGATATCATCTTTGTAGAGCGAATTCTCAGAGGTGTAACCTCGCGCCTCAAGGCGCTGGCGCATGCTGGTATTAAGCTTGGTGCGATAGTTGCCTGGCTCAATCAAACTCACCTGCACCCCAAAAGGTTGCATTTCCATAGCCAGCACATCAGTAAATGCCTCAATGGCGTGTTTACTCATAGCATAGGGGCCACCCAGGCTCCAAGTAGTAATGCCAGAAGCCGAGCCCGTTGTGGTAATACGTCCTTTGCTCTCGATAATCAGTGGGGCAAAGGCCTTGGTTACGCGATAGGGCCCGTAGGCATTAACATTCATCTGGAAGTTGAAATCTTTCTCTGTCACTTCAATAAGGGGGGCAATAACGGTAACACCAGCGTTGTTCACCAAACCGTACAAACCTCGCCCCGCCGCCCGAACGGTAGCTACCGCCGCTTCAATATCAGCCGGCACCGTTACATCGAGACGAATGGCCTGAATATTTTCAATGGCATCAAGCGCCTTGAGATCTTTCTCCTTGCGAGCCCCGGCGTAAACAAAAAAACCCTTTGTGGCAAGTAACTCAGCAGTCTTCCTGCCGATACCTGAACTGGCGCCGGTCACCAGCACAGCACGCTGAGCGATAGGCTCTTTAGATGACGGCTGCTCTCCTGGCTCTTCAGCTGGCCGCGACTCAGGGGAGGGGTTGCAACCAAGGCTAAAAGCAAGAAATAAGGTAGCGGCACTAATAAGCAATTTACTGATGACGACTCTCCCGAGGGATATGGTTTCCAAGCCGTCCATTGATAGCGAAACGACAGGATTACAGGGCTATTCTTTTTATTTTCACAAGGATCTGAATCTACCACATTCACGAACGCGAAGTAAGCGCGACATTCGACATTAAAACAGCACCAAGAACAAAGATTGACCAACTGAATGTCTTGTGCCAAGACCCTAATCCCTCCTTATTATCACAGGCGCTCATATGCCTCAAGCCAGTATCGGAGCGGGCCTGAGGACTTATGTATTGACTATCACACAAAAAGGGAGGATGCTTGACTGTCAGCAGACGCTATATTACGGAATATTAATCATTCAGCGGCCTGCAAAGGCTATCACCAGGATCTACTGGTAAGAAAGTAGAAATACCAGAGGCCTGCGGTTACGGACTGCAAGATAGCCACATAACAATTAAAAACGGCTGCTTCGTATTTAAAAGCAGCATAATAATAAGATAAGGCGGTAAATTCTCCCACTGACAACAAATCTCTAAACAAATTAATAGCTTAGGGTAGCCTTCTGACTCTGCTAAAAAACAGCAGCTACAGTGAGGACAGGATCGCAAGATAAAGGTCCATTTGTCGGGTGATGAGAGCCGCTTCGTTCAGGAGTACCGGACGAGATGAGCAATAATCAGCTATCAGCACGCTTGGCGAAACTATCCCCTTCTCAAAGAGAGGCCCTACTTAAGCGCCTGCAAGAGCAGAAAAAAAACACCAAAAAACCGCCCAGCAGAAGGCACATAAAGCTACTGGATCGTAGTAATAACAAGTTTCCAGTCTCTTTCTCCCAGCAACGCTTATGGTTTTTGGATCAGCTAGATTCTGGCACCAGCTCTTATAATATCGCTGCAGCCGTTAAACTCACTGGCAGACTCGATGTCGAGGCGCTTCGTAACGCTCTGGAAACCATTGTTCATCGCCATGAATCACTGCGCACCATATTTGCTCATGAAAAAGCGGAAACCTACCAGCTAATCCTTGCTCCAGGCTGCTGGGTACTGCCAATGGAGGATCTTTCAACTCTACCGCAAGCGCAGCGCGATCAAGTCCTGCAAAAACGGATTCTCACCGAAGCCGGCACCCCCTTTGAATTAAGCACAGGGCCGTTACTACGTACCACGTTATTACGCTGCTCAGCCAACCAGCATGTGCTACTAATCACCATGCACCACATCATCTCTGACGGTTGGTCTACCGGCGTACTAATCAGGGAAGTATCTGCTCTTTACAGCGCCTTTAAACAGGGCACTACTGCAGCACTACCGCCCTTAAAAGTTCAGTACGCTGATTTCTCCCAATGGCAGCGCGAGTACCTGCAGGGAGAAACACTGACAAAACAGCTCGATTACTGGCGCGCGCAACTTGAGCAAGTTCCAGTACTTGAACTACCCACGGATCACCCCCGCCCGCCCGTGCAGTCTTACAACGGCAGTCACTATGCGTTTAAGGTTGATACCCAACTGAGCAATGACCTGAAGAAGATTGGCCGAAATAGCGGCGCTACGCTATTTATGACGCTACTGGCGGCCTATCAGGTATTACTGTCACGTTACAGCTCGCAAACTGACATCTGTGTTGGCTCACCCATAGCCAACCGCACCCGCGTTGAAATTGAAGCTTTGATCGGCTTTTTTGTAAACACCCTGGCACTGCGCTGCGATCTATCTAACGATCCGAGCTTTTCATCGCTACTTAAGCAGGTAGAAAAAGTCACTCTGGAGGCTTATGCCCACCAGGACATCCCCTTTGAACAGCTGGTTGAAGACTTGATAGATACCAGAGACCCCAGCCACAACCCGCTATTTCAGACCTTTTTCTCCCTAAAAGACGGTGAAATTGAGCGCACAGTAGATCTAAGCGGCCTTGAAACTGAGTTTCTCAAAGTAGATATTGAAGCCGCCAAATTCGAGCTCAGCCTCAACTGCACAGAATACAGCGACCATGTCAGCTGCGAGTTTGAATACAACACCGACCTTTACGAACTGAGCTCAATCCAGCAGCTCGCCAAGCATTTCACCACGCTACTGGAATGTATCGTCAATAATCCCGAACTGCCGCTATCACAGCTGGAACTAATGGATTCAGCTGAGCGACGCCAGCTACTGCGAGAGTGGAACAATACCGACAAAGATAGCCCTGCCACCTGCATCCATCAACTGTTTGAAACACAGGCCGAAAAAACCCCCCGCCAAATCGCCATTCGCTGTGGTGGTGAACAAAAAAATTACCGCGCTCTGAATGAAGCCAGTAACAAGCTTGCCCGCCACCTGCAGCAACAGGGCATCAAGCCCGGCGATTGTATCGGCATCTGCCTGGAACCCTCCGTGGACATTTTAGTTGCGGTACTGGCGAGTCTGAAGGCCGGTGCTGCCTATGTCCCAATGGATGCCAATTACCCCCAGGACAGACTGGCGCATATGCTGGAAAATGCCCAAATTAGCGTATTACTCACCCATAGCGAACTACAATCACGTCTGCCAGCCGAGCAGTGCAAACTTTTAATGCTCGATGAGAGCGAAGAAGAAATTGCTCACTTTGACAGCAGCAACCTTAATCTGGAGTGCTCACCCGAAGACCTGCTCTACATCGTTTACACCTCGGGCTCTACCGGCAAACCCAAAGGAGCCGGTGTACGCCACCGCAATGAAAGCAATCTACTGCATTGGTATAACGATGAATATAACATCAACGAAAAGGACAAAGTGCTGATCATCAGCGCCTTTGGCTTTGATTTAACTCAGAAAAACCTGTTTGCAGCTCTCACCCGTGGCGGTCAGGTGGTTTTTCCAGACAGCAGCCACTATGACCAGCGAGTTATCCTCAACACCATTCGCGATCAGAAAATCACCTTTATTAACTGTGCCCCCAGCGCCTTTTACCCCTTGGCGGAAATGCATAGCCAACAGGACACACTGGACAGCCTGCGCATCGTGCTATTTGGCGGTGAACCGATCCGAATGGAGAATATGTGCCCCTGGATCGAGCAGGACAAGTTTAACTGCCAAATTGTTAATATGTATGGCCCAACCGAGTGCACCGATATCGCGGCAACCCACACTATTAGCGACCCTGGCAGCTATCTGGGCAAAACCATTCCTATCGGCCGCCCCAACGACAACATCCAACTGTATGTGCTTGATGAAAATAATCAGCCCGTCCCCATCGGCGTGGTTGGCGAGCTGTGCATTGGCGGCAGCGGTGTTGGTATCGGCTATCTAAACAATGACGCACTAACCGACGAGCGTTTCTTTAACAACCCCTTTGGCAGCGGAAAACTGTACCGTACCGGCGATTTAGTGCGCTATCGTAACGATGGCCTGCTCGATTTTGTTTCCCGTATTGACGGACAAGTTAAAATTCGCGGCTTTCGTATTGAACTGGGTGAAATTGAAGCTCAGCTGCTGAAACACCCCAGCATTCGCGAAGCCATCGTCGCCCCCAGCGACACCCCTAGCGGCAGTGCCGTGCTGGTCGCTTATATTATTACCAGCGAGGAGGCACCCACCAGTGCCGCATTGCGAAGCCATCTCAAACAAAATTTACCCGATTATATGGTGCCGTCAGCTTTTGTTAGCGTCGACAGCATCCCCCTGACGCCCAACGGTAAAGTTGATCGCAAGGAGCTACCCGCTCCCGATCTGCAAGCCTGCACCACCACCCCCTTTGTCGCAGCAAGTACCGCGATAGAAAAGGATATGGCAGGGATATGGTGTGAGGTACTTCAATTGGCCAAAGTTGGCATTCATGATAACTTCTTTGAAATCGGCGGTCACTCACTGCTGGCCACTCAAATGGTGACTCGCATCCGCGAGGTCTTCCAACTTGAGCTGCCACTGCGTACACTGTTTGAAGTGACCACAATCGCTGAAATTTCTGAGATCATCAACACCTTACAGCCGATGAGCGGCGAAGATATTGATGATCAAGACAGCGAGGATGACGAATTCGAAGAAGGGGTGTTATGACCGCATTAAAACTGATTTCCAAACTAGGCTCTGCGGGAATCAAAATCTGGCTGGACAACGAAGAACAACTAAGATTCAAAGCGCCCAAAGGGGCGCTAACAGCAAGCTTAAAAGATGAGCTTGTCGCCGGCAAAGCCGATGTTATTGCTTTTTTGCGCGAAACTCAGAAAAACACCGACGAAGACCTTATCCCTGCGCTCACCCGAGGCCAGGATACTCGCCTGCCGCTGTCTTTTTCCCAGCAGCG
>JAUXDF010000306.1 GCA_030618505.1 Spongiibacteraceae bacterium
TTACCGGTGCGGTGCGTAGTCCAACCTCTGTGCCTTACAGCAAGGGGATGACTGTGCTGGATCTGGTGCTGTTAGCGGGTGGGCCTACCGAGTTTGCATCAGCGAACAAATCCAAGCTCTATCGCAAAACGGCAGATGGCACCAAGGTTTATCCCATCTACCTCAATGAGATCCTGAAAAAAGGCCGAGTTGAATCGAACTACTCATTGGCTCCCTCGGATATTGTAGCCGTTCCGGAAAGCAGCTTTTAGGCTATTCTATTAGAATATTTGTAACTATTCAGCAAAGCCACAAGGTCGTCATTCCGGCAGTCTTTTAGCCGGAATCCAGTTTGCAGGGCTCTGGATCCCCGACAAAACACTTCGGGGATGACGAAAATAGTGGGTTCAGAGTGCAATTACGCTTAGTTAAGCGTAATTGCGCCAGAAAATTAATAACCCGTAGCCTGGATTGAGCCTGCGAAATCCGGGGATGAATACAGCAAGCTCCCTGATTTCGCAAGCTCAATCAAGGCTACAAGCCCGTGTGATTCCATGGTTCAGCCGCAAAACATTGCATGTTATAATCTGCAGTTTTTTGCTTAACTAAGTGCCATTCGGTTCAGAGTGTTTATTTCATTATGCTGAATAGTTACGTATATTTATTAGTTGTATAACTTCGCGCATCCATTTGCCTTGACTTACTAGCAGCAGTTTGAAGGGATTGGTTGTCATAATCATATGTTAAAGAACGACAGAGTTAGAGCTTAATATGCAGTGGAATGTTATTCAACAGTGGTTAAGAGCACTTGTTAGGGAAGTATTGCTACACAAGTGGCTGGTTGCCTTTATTTTTGCGCTCTCTTCGTTATCGGTTGTTTCCGTCGGTGTTATTTGGCCCAAGCAATATGCGAGCAGCGGGATTGTTCATGCTGACAGGCAAAACATTATTGCACCCTTACTGCAGGGGTCTGCAGAGATGACACGTATTGATGCTGCCACCGCGCAGGGCGTTAGTGAGGTCATCTACTCCAAGCGAATCATGGAGGCGGTGGCAAAAAAAGCCGAATTGCTAAGGGGAGATGAGTCCTCCAGGCAAATTGAATCAATTCTGAATGGCATCAGGGGTGGCATAGAAATTGAAGATGTTGCTAAAGGTTATATCAGTATCGCTTATAAATCGAATAGTGCGCAGCAATCCTTTACGGTGGTTAATGCGATTATTGATGCCTTTATATGGGATAGTGCGGAAACCAAACGTGGAGAAAGCAAGAGCGCCTATCAATTTATTGACCGCCAGGTAAAAACCTATAAAGGGCAATTGCAGGAAGCAGAAGAGAAATTAAAGCGCTTTAAAGCAGGCAATCTTGATGGTACCGAAGGTTCGGTGAATGCACGTATTGCAGGCTTGCGTAGCAGTATCGAGGGGATGAAGCTGGATTTAGACGATTCTCAGACGCGGGCGGTCGAGCTGAAAGTTCAGCTTAAAAAAGAGAGTCGCCATCTTGCCCGGAATTTTCGAGCAGATGTTTATCGCGAACGCCTGTCGCAGGCTCAGTCAGAGCTTGAAACGCTACGTTTGAGCTATCAGGAGACCTACCCTGATATTGTGACGCTCAAACACCAAATTGAAGACCTGAAACGTGCGTTTAACGAGGTGAGTAGTGCCAGTGCAGCGGATAGCGTCGCAAGCAATGAGGCCATTGTTAATCCGCTTTATCAGGCATTACGTTCACAGCTGGCAGACATTGAAGTAGACGTGAGAACACGAACCAAGCGGCTGGAAGCGACCAAACGTTTGCTAAGCGAGGAATATGAAAGAGCGAAGCGGGTAGCTGAGCGCCAGGCTGACCTGTCCGAATTAACGCGAGACTACAATGTGACCCGCGGTATCTATGAGGACATGCTCGAAAGAAAGGAAAGGGCGCGCTTGTCAATGACCCTGGATATAGAAGGGCAGGGCGTTAGCTATAAAATTCAAGAGCCGCCTGGCTATCCAACGTCACCGACTGGTTTACGCTTTCTGCATTTTGCTATTGGCGGCTTGTTGCTTGGTTGCATAGTTTCCATTGGTTTGGTCGCCGCCTATATTGCCATTGACCCCAGGGTACGTTTTACTTCTATACTACAATATGAGCTGCAAGAGGAGTTGCAAATCCCTGTATTGGGCACAATACCGCACTATGCCACCCCCGTGTCCAAACGCGTCCTGCGCGGTGATGTAATATTGCTAGGTCTCTTTTTGACGTTGGTTATAGCGCTGTATGCCGCTATTTTGGCAATAAAATATATGGGTATTATTTAGCATGCGGAAAAAAGAGAGTAAAGAGCTGCCGAAGTTTCGGATTTTGGAGGAGCCAAGAAATCTGAGAAAAAATCTGCCGCTTCCCCATAAGCACAGAATAAAGCATATGATCGAGGTAACCCCTCTTGATCGGAGTGAGCTTGATGACGCCAAAATAATTTACGCCGGCATGGCGAACCGTCAAATCCTGAATGCTTTTCGAGAGCTTAGAACCAAGTTATTTCAAAAGGCCGGTAAAGAAAATTTTGTGCTAATGGTTACCTCTGTCTGTGAAAGTGGCGGCAGTAGTTATGTTGGCATCAACCTGGGGGCTGCCATTGCACTCGATCGAGGGAAAACTGCGATTGTGGTCGATTGCAACCTCTATCAGCCCTGTCTTGAGAATATGCTTGCCGATGAGCCAGAGTTTGGTTTAGCAGATTACCTGGAAGATGCGGAACTTAGTGTTGATGATATTATTTATGCCTCTGGGATACCTCGGTTGAGAATTGTACCTGCGGGGCAAGATCATGAGCCCGGTAGTGAATTATTTTCTTCTGAAGGCATGGAAAAATTTATTACCGAACTAAAAGCGCGCTACCCCGACCGCTATATTATTATTGACACCCCGCCTATAACGGACTCTGCTGATACCCGTATTCTTCAGGAACTGTGCGACTACTGTATGCTAGTTGTTCCTTATGGAAAGATTGGCAAGGATCAGGTCTTGTTGGCGCTTGATGCTATTGATAAAGAGCGTTTGGTGGGGGTTGTGTATAATGATTTTTAATAGTAATAAAAAAATAAGTAGCGCCCGCCTTTTTATATGTCACTGTTTCTAGCGTGAGTTGCTGATGGCTTTCGCAGTATTTTCTCCTGCTTATGCAGCCGACAACTACAAAAAAACCAATACCTGTCGATGAATATCAACGCATCCTTTCTGGAATATTTTGACAAGCAAGCTCTGAAAGTCCCCAATAATATTGCCCTTGATGATGGCATCAGGCAGTTAAGTTATTCTCAGTTATACCATTTGTCCGAACAGTTTGCCAAAAACATGGTAGCCGCCGATTTTCTTGTTGGCGATGTGGTGGGTGTGTGGATGCCCCGCAATGTTGACTTGTGGGTTGTTATTCTCGGCCTATTTAAAGCGGGCTGTGTTTATTTGCCCCTGGACAATGAGTGGCCTGAGGATCGGCTATCTTACATTGTAGAAAAATCCGGGGCGGGGAAAATAATCTGTGGTGAGCGGCCTTTAAGCGTTTTTGAAGAGACAAAAACTTATAGCTATAACGATCTTTGTGGTGATGCCGGTGTCGCGCTGGCCTCAATCGAAAGAAATGTAGATGCCACGGCCTATATTATCTTTACTTCCGGCTCTACTGGACGACCAAAAGGCGTTATGGTTTCCCATAGTAATTTGGCTGGCTTGCTGACCGCTATGGCGCAACGCTTGCAACTGAATGAGAGCGATTGCCAGCTTTGCATCACCTCTTTGTCGTTCGACCTGGTAATCCCAGACCTTTTTTTACCTTTAGTTGTCGGCGCGTGTTGTTATCTTGCGCCAACGAAGTTCGCAGCTGATGCCGGCAGTTTATCAGCACTGATAAAAAAACGTGGTATTACGATTTTACAGGCAACGCCGCATACCTATAAACGCTTGCTGGCGAACGCTTGGCAAGGAGCGCCCAATCTAAAGGCACTCATTGGCGGCGAGGCGGTATCGTCATTGTTGGCTGATAACCTGGGGGGCAAAGTCAAAGAGTTGTGGCATTGCTACGGGCCAACGGAAGCTACGGTGTGGAGTACAATGGCGCGCTATAAGCTAGGTGGCGATCTTTTGTTGTCTCCCGCCTTAGCGGGTTATGAGGTGCTGGCGCTTGATGCGCATGGACAATCGCTATTAAAGGGTGAAGAGGGCGAATTGTACATTGGCGGTATTGGTGTAGCTAAGGGTTATATTAATGATCAGGCCGCTACCAGCGAAGCATTTTTGACATTAAATGTGGAGGGAACAAACAGGCGCTTTTATAAAACCGGTGACTTCGTTATTAGCACTGGCGAGGGTGGTTATAAGTTTGCAGGAAGAAAAGATAATCAGCTAAAAATCAGTGGCTACCGTGTCGAGTTGGCCGAGATCGAGGAGCTTGGGGTAAGCATCCCCGGTGTGGAAGATTGTG
>JAUXDF010000443.1 GCA_030618505.1 Spongiibacteraceae bacterium
CGGGGGCCGCACCCTACAGAGTTTATCGCCTGATATTATTTCAACGTTAAGCTCCTGCTATCTTTGGTATAAAAACCGGCATTGCCCACTCTTAAGGCCAATTCCCCAAACCACCCTGCTATGCTTTACTGTAATCATTCCTGAATATTTTCACCTCAATTTTTACTTAGAACACTTTGGAGAAACACAATGCGATTAGGTTTGGTGCTGGGCTATTCCGGCAAACAGATTACCCTGCCAATGGATTTGGTAAAAACGGCCGAAGACTTAGGCTACGATTCACTCTGGACTGCAGAAGCCTATGGTTCAGATGCTGTCAGCCCAGCCGCCTGGATATTAGCGCAGACAACAAAGATTCGTGTTGGTACCGCCATCATGCAAATACCCGCCCGTACCCCCGCCATGGCGGCAATGACCGCGATGACAATGGCACAACTTTCCAATGGTCGTTTTATTCTTGGCCTGGGTGCCTCCGGCCCTCAGGTCATCGAAGGCTGGCATGGTGAACCCTACGGAAAACCGCTGTCACGAACCCGCGAGTACATTGAAATTATTCGCAAAATAATGGCCCGCGAAGGTGCAGTTACCTATGAAGGTCATCACTATCAACTGCCTTATCAGGGAGAAGGCAGTGTTGGACTGGGCAAGCCGCTAAAAAGCATTCTTGCCGCTGATACCGATATACCGATTTATACCGCCTCCATTACTCCGGGAGGGCTGCGTGCCGCTGCCGAACTGGCTGACGGTGTCTTCCCGGTCTGGATGGATCCCGAACAGTTTAATATTTTTGAGCCCCACTTTAATGAAGGTTTTGCCAAAGCCGGTGGCGGAAAATCCTTGAAAGACTTCGATATTGCCCCCTTTGTCACCGTTATTCTTGGTGATGATATGGAACAGTGCCAATGGCCGGTCAGGGCTCAGCTAGCGCTCTATATCGGCGGCATGGGAGCGAGGGGGAAAAATTTCTACCATGATTACGCCACGACCCTGGGTTATGGCGAAGCGGCTAACACCATTCAGGATCTGTATCTTGATGGCAAAAAAGATGAAGCCATGGCAGCGGTACCCGAAGAGTTGATCGATGCAGTGGCGTTAGTCGGCTGCAAGGAACGTATCACCGAGCGTGTCGAGCGCTGGAAAGTTGCGGGAGCAAAAGGCCATGTTGGCTCCATGCTAATTGGTACCAATCAGCCGGAGGCAGTTGAACTGATGGCGGAGTTGATCCTTTAAGAAGTAGGGTGCGGCCCCCGCACCAATGCATGTTCTGTGGTGCGGGGGCCGCACCCTACGTTCAATCGAGCCCTTGGGTTTCGCGGCACTCTACCCAACCAACCCAACCGATAGAGCCAGGATTAACTGCGCGATATAATACAGCGGCAGGCCCCACAGGCGATTAATAAAGCCCGGTGCAATAAACCGATCCCTGGCCACCGACACATCAGAGATAGCAAACAATACCGCCCCAAGCAACAACATAGTCTCACCGGTCACCACCGTGGTCGACAACGAAAAAACCACCATCACCATAATGACAGCAAGATAAAGCGGCACAAAATACACAAAAAGACCACTAAGCCCCGCAGCCAACCAACGGTACAAACACCAGGCCGCAAGGCTCGCCACCACGCTCGCTAACAAGAAGGCCTTAAGATCAAAACCCAGGGAGAAAAATGCCATGCTATAGGCTAGGTGGGCCAGCAAAAAACTGCCAATACCCGCTAGAAACATCTCCTTGCGCTCTTTGGGAATCAACAATAGATCACCCAACCATGACAGGCACAAACCCAGCAATATCCAGCCGCCATAAACTGTATCCAGTGCCCCTGAAAGTAATGCAACAGCGATAAACGCCGCTGAAGCCAGCGGTTTGCTGAGCCATTTAGCGGTTCTTGAGTTGTATTTTTCACTTAACAAAACCAGTACGCAAGCCAGCAGGCACAGGGCAATAAAAGCGGTTTTCATCTCTATTTCTTCTCCAGACAGCCCTTTGAGGACCACGATATCAGCCAGTAATCATAGACTCATTGACCCTGAATATTTATCTCTTAAACAATAATCATTATCACTTAAATTAACTAAACTTGTATTTATCATGCATATTTACGGCTTGTCGCCACTTTGCCCTAAACCGTTGAATTAGGTTATCAATATGCACCGATTGCGATGGTTTCCTTAATCGTCGGATTGGGTGCAGAATTATTTGAGCCGCCGCGTCACCTGGGTTTCGACGGCGGTGACATAGGCCTGCTAAAAGCGGCCTTGTTTGCACTCAGCCTGCTCTGGAGTATTTTCTTGGGTTACAAAATTCTTGGGCGCCAGGGTGTTGCAAGTTCGCAGCGCTGGATACCTTTAACACCGGGCTTGATGGGGAGCTGTATCGTGGCGCTGGCCTGGTGGCCAGCTCTCTTTGGAGTATAAGCTCCCCCCTCTTAATACAGCGACAATACGGCGACTCTAATCCGGATTTGCGTTGGTCCATGTCTTGTGTGATTTTTCATGCTGGCGCAAAGCCCGCAAAACATCTGCCCGACTGATAATTCCAATCAGCTTACCCTCATCAACAACGGGGTAGATTTTCGGTTTATGCAAAATCATCTCTTCAGCCAGAGTGATAATACTGTCGTTGGGCGCGACGGTAAGAGGCGCATCAAACATTACCTCCTCCACCCTGGGCATTCCTTCACTGTGATAACTGCTCAGCAAAAGCTGGCGAATACAATCCTGTTCGGAAACAAAGCCCACGACATGAAGCGCCTCATCAACAACCGGCGCACCAATAATATTATTGTCCAGTAAACTATCAACTACCTCACTTAAAAGCATCCCCGCTTTTATCGCTGCTTTTTTTGAGCCCATATGATCT
>JAUXDF010000204.1 GCA_030618505.1 Spongiibacteraceae bacterium
CTTACTACATCCATCAGCTTATTATTGTCATCAAAATAAATAGTAAATGAGCCACTAATACCGTTATGGGTCACGTAACGCTGCAAACTCGTTGCCGGAAAACGCACTCTTCTACCATCCCTTGATACAGCCAAAATATCCCTGGCGACCCCTTGGTAGATCGCCAGATATTCATCGGCAGGGATGTTTATATCTACTATTATTTCACGCAATTTACTAGCCTTAACGTTTAACTACAATGCTCACTACTTTGCGCTAAGTCTAACAGTTCTCTGATCGCAACTGAATACATCGCAAACTCATGGGTATCGGCGGCATGTAAATCATTAAGCATCGAGCGCCAACGCTCTACCAGACATTTTTGCTTCTCAAACCAGGAATCCATCCCTGCCTCAACACTTCCCTTTTCGCTGACATGACGTAACACCCCAACCGTCAGCGAGCGTTGCTGCCATTCAAGATCATCCCTAAAAGTTTCTCTGGCCAGCGCTTGCCAATGATTGTCTATCTTAAGCTCAGCGACCTGCTGACTAAACCAATCAAGCTCAAGCTTTTCTCCCAGAGAAAAGTAAACCTGGGCAACCTGCGTGACATTAACCCCCGCCTGCTCAGCGGCCTCTGCTATCCCCAGCGCCGAATAAAGGCTTCTGGAACCGGCTATATAGGCTGCAAGCGGCTCGGGAATAGCCTGATCCACTAGCTGCTGTTTTTTAATTTCCCAGTTGTCTCGAAGGTGCCCTTCGAGCAAGTCCCCAAGCTTTCCACCCATCTCCACAACTACTTTCTGGAATTTTTTAACCTCCTGCTCCGGGTTAATTCTACTGCGCCGATTACGCAAGAACCAGCGTGTACCACGGCGAACCAGTCGCATCAAATCAATCATTAGTGACAGCTGCAGGTCTGCCGAAACCGTATAATCCAGCGCTTCAACCTGTTGCCACCGCTGCTCCAACATAAACACATCACGCGCGGTGATATAGGCTCTGGATATATCTATACAACTTTCTCCGGTTGATTGTTCCAGTCTGTCGATAAAGGTGATGCCCATATGGTTAACCATATCGTTGGCAATTTGAGTGGCAATAATTTCCCTGCGCAAACGATGCTCATGCACTTCCTGCTTAAAGCTTTTTACTAAACGTGGTGGAAAGGCAGTTTCAACTTCACGTGACAAATAGGGATCATCCGGAATATCAGAGCTCGCCAACTCCTCCTTAAGTATGCCTTTAACATAAGAGATCAGCACTGAGAGTTCAGCCCGGGTTAAGCCAGCACCTTGAACTTTACGCTCCAGCAGCTCTTCATCATCGGGTATGTATTCCAGTTCCCGGTTTAATTTGCCGGCACTTTCCAATGCACTGATTAAATGCTTATATTCACCGTGTCTCAAAAAGACCTGTTTCTCAGCGATACTGATGGCCTGTGTTTGACGGTAATTGTTGATCAGCACCAACTCCGAAACACTTTCAGTCATTTCTTCAAGCAATAAACGTCGCTGCTTTTCCGTCATATCACCATTATTAAGCACATCATTGAGTAGTATTTTGATGTTAACTTCATGGTCAGAACAATCGACCCCCGCCGCATTATCTATAAAATCGGTATTGGAAGCACCGCCATGGAGGCAAAATTCAACCCTCGCCAACTGCGTTACGCCAAGATTACCGCCCTCTCCAATAACCTTGCAATTGAGCTCATTGGCATTGACCCGCAGGGTATCATTAGCTTTATCACCCACATTAGCATCGCTCTCGCTACTGCCTTTGATATAAGTGCCAATCCCCCCATTCCAAATAAGATCTACGGGTGATTTTAAAATCTCACTAATGAACTCATTCGGGTTTAACTTATCGGCACTAATCTTAAAACGCTTTTTAATTTCCGCGCCTAATTTGATCGACTTTGCCGAACGCGAAAATATGCCGCCTCCCTTGGAAATAAGCTCTTTGTTATAGTCTTCCCAGCTCGATCGAGGCAGATCAAAAAGCCTTTGTCGCTCTTGAAAAGAACGCGCTGATTCCGGGTTAGGATCAATAAAAATATGCATATGATTAAATGCCGCTACCAGACAGATATGCTCGGACAACAACATGCCGTTGCCGAATACATCGCCGGCCATATCACCAATACCCACCACACTAAAATCATTTTCCTGAGTATTTAATCCGAGCTCTTTAAAGTGACGTTGCACCGATACCCAGGCACCCTTGGCGGTGATACCCATTTTTTTATGGTCATAACCGATGCTGCCGCCGGAGGCAAAAGCATCGCCCAACCAAAAGCCGTAGTCATTGGAAATTTCGTTAGCGATATCTGAAAAAGTGGCGGTACCTTTATCTGCCGCCACTACCAGATAGGTATCGTCTTCATCCTTGCGAATCACATCGACGGGCGGAACCACCTTTCCCTCAACCAAGTTATCAGTCAAATCCAGAATGCCACGGATAAAGGTTTTGTAACATTCAATGCCCTCTTTTAACTGCGCTTCGCGATCTCCATCTTGTGGGGGACGCTTAACCACAAACCCGCCCTTTGCGCCCACTGGCACAATAACGGCATTTTTAACCTGTTGGGCTTTTACCAGTCCCAACACTTCAGTACGAAAGTCTTCCTGACGGTCGGACCAGCGCAAGCCACCTCTGGCCACCTTACCACCGCGCAAATGAACACCCTCAACCCGAGGAGAATATACAAAGGTCTCAAACATTGGTCGAGGCAGGGGAATATCTGGAATGGATTCTGGCAAAAACTTAAAGGAAAAATATTTTCGATATTCGCCGCTCTCATCTTTACAAAACACATTAGTACGTAAAGTAGCGCTAATCAACGAAAGATAATAACGAATAATGCGGTCTTCGTTTAAATTAGCGACATCATCCAGTGCATTAACAATCTTCTCATTCAGCTTTGCTTGCGCAGCAGCACGCTTGCTCTCACTAGAGTATCGCGTCGGATCAAAACGCACATTAAACAAGTCAACAATACTCTGGGTAATATCCAGGTGCTGCCCGAGGGTATCAGCAATATATTGGCCACTAAAGTTGAAGGATATCTGCTTCATATAGCGCGCATAGGAGCGCAGTATGGCGATTTCACGCCAATTAAGCTGAGTACCTAATATCAGTTTATTAAAGGCATCACTCTCTGCATCTCCGGCCCAAATTCTGGCAAAGGCTTCCTGAAATTTTTCTTTCACTTTGGATATTTCGATATTGCTGGTCAGACCATAAATCAAGCTAAAGTCATGCAACCACAGCTGCTGACCATCACGTCGATTGATACCATGGGGACGCTCGCCAATAACCCGCAAACCAAGATTTTCAAGAATGGGAATAATATCAGACAGCTCAAGGGGCTTATCTAAATGGTACAAACGAAAGCGCAGCATATCCGGCTGCTCTTCCATGACTCGATAAAAGCTCATAGCGAGTGCTGCACCATCATCCAGCAATTTAAAATGTTTAATATCATTGATTGCCGCACGGGAATCAAAGTCGTGTTGATATCCTGGCGGAAAAGCATTTTCGTAAAGATGGGCTTCGCTGGTGCCTTTTTCCTCGCCAAACTCTTCCAGCATAGCTTCCGCCAGTTGCTCCCCCCAATGCCGGGATGCCTGGATAATTTCATCTTCCAGAGCTTGTGCATCAAATTCGAGAAAAGCGGAGGGGTCAACGCGAAAAACAAAGTGTGTGCGCGTTAATATTGACTCGGAAAAATACGTCGTAAACTGTGATTCTGTCGCTACAAAGGCCTTTGCCAAAATATCCTGTATGCGCGCTCTCAATTCTGTGCGATATATATCCTTAGGCGTATAAACCAGCGCATTAACAAACTTTCGGTTTCTGTCCTGGCGAATAAAAACACGAATCTGACGACGCTCCTGAATCTCATGCACCGCCACGGTGGTCGCTTTAAGCTGATCAACATCCGCAAGAAACAGCTCATCTCGCGGGAAAGCTTCCATTACTCGATGCAGCTCCTTGCCATCATGGCTTTGAGGATGCAAACCTGAAAGTTTTAAGACCTTTTCAACCTTAACGCGCACGATAGGAATGGAGGCCGAATTAGCGGTGTACGCCGTACTGGTATATAAACCTAAGAAGCGATGCTCCGAGCAAACCCGCCCCTGCTTATCAAACAATTTTATAGTGACATAATCCGGATAAGCATAGCGATGAACGCGACAACGCTCAAAGGACTTACTAAAAGAAATAAACCGTGATGCTAACTCTTCTTTGCTATCCGAGGTGATTTCATCGTAAAGATCAGAACAACCTGAAGTTCCCCGATGCTTGAGTAAACCCAACTCCTTGCCTTTTACTTTTTCTACCCCCACTGCACCTTTGGTATTACTGGCTTTTAATTCTTCATAACCCAAAAAAGTGAAATTACCATCGTGCAACCAAATCAACAGCTCTCTTGCTTCTTCTAACGATTCACCGGAAAGTAAATCACTGGTCTTTGGCAGGCTCTCCATTACAGTGAGAATTTTTTCTCTCATCAAAGAAAAATCATCGACAACATATTTAACCTCGCCAATAATTTCCTCAAGACTTGCTCTTAATTCTGCAATTTCACTTTGTTCAGAGTGACGAGATATCTCCAGATATAACAGCACCTCTTCCCCCTGCGCCCCAATACTACCCCTAATTTCAGCGCCCGCGTCACGAGCCAACAACTTTTTAAGCTGATGTTTTTTACCTCTTTCGACATTAAACACCGCATGATGGATAGTATGAATAGTGATATTGCGTCGATTGAGCTCCAGGCGTATTGAGTCCAGCACAAAGGGGCAGTTGGGTGATAATATCGTCACAATCGTACTGGGGGCCTGCCAGCCATGCTTTTCATATTCCGGATTAAATATTCTGACCTTCGCCTCACCTTCACCCAAACTTTGCATAAAATGCCAACTACCAAAAACACTGCCATACACATCCTTGAGTTTTCGACCACGCAAATCCTGCAAGGGAAAAGTCTCAAAATACTGCTTACCAAATCTGATCAGTTCTGCGGCTTTAGTCGAGTCTACATGTTGCTCAATTTCTTGTGACAACTGATCGATAAACTTTTTTTTGCTTTCAGTAAGTACCATTGCTCGACAATCCTTTTCTATTAACCAGGAAACAGTGTATATAAATCGTTCAGGCAACAAGCAGTACAGGAAGGAAATGCAGGTCAGTCGTTCAACTAGATAGCACTGAAACGCATTATCGATCCTGATTAAAGCTAAGCCTATTTATAACAAGAATAGCTTAAGTTACCGATATTGCTCGACTTTCAATCACTTTATGCACTTTAAAGCCACCCATAATGCAACTTTTATGAAAGACGGTGCTCTAACCTGCCCGGGACAAAAAAAACGCATCATTTTCATTTCACTGAGCGCGCCGCTGGGATAGAATTTCCCGTCGGCAAATGAGGCCAGCGCAGTTAGCCTCAACAGCAAGCTAAATAACAGAAAAATAACGGACATCTATGGAAAACAGCAATACTCTACAGCAATTACAACAGTGGTTTGGGAGACAAATTATCGGCCAAACCCACCTTGTCGACAGGCTGTTGATTGCCCTACTGGCTGATGGCCACTTGCTCGTCGAAGGCGCCCCAGGACTGGCAAAAACCAAGGCAATAAAAACCTTGGCCGATGGAATTGAAGGCGAATTTCATCGTATTCAGTTCACCCCGGATTTGCTGCCCAGCGATGTTACCGGCACCGAAATTTACCGCCCCGAAGACGGCAGCTTTCAATTTCAGCGAGGCCCTATCTTCCACAACCTGGTATTGGCCGATGAAATAAACCGCGCACCAGCCAAAGTACAGTCTGCACTACTTGAGGCAATGGGCGAGCGTCAGGTCAGTATTGGTCGCGAAACCTACCCGCTACCCGAACTTTTTCTGGTAATGGCCACCCAAAACCCCATTGAGCAAGAAGGCACTTATCCGCTGCCCGAAGCACAGGTAGACCGCTTCATGCTTAAAGTGATCGTCGATTACCCGACCCGTGTCGAAGAACGCATGATCATCGACCGCATGACGGGCGTCAGCCTGCCGCAGGTCAACCATGTCATCACCCCTGAAGATATCTTGAATGCCCGCGAAGCCGTGCGACACATTTATGTCGATGACAAGATCAAGGATTACGTACTCGATCTGGTCTCGG
>JAUXDF010000310.1 GCA_030618505.1 Spongiibacteraceae bacterium
CGGATATGGGGTAGTACATCCTGGTTTTGATACGACAAACCAAGCGGTGGACTCAAGGGAGGGCTGTCCCAGTTAACGAATTCAGTCCACTCATCGCCTTCGGGTAAGCGTGAAGGGATAGACGGATGGATATAACCGACCGGCTTACCATCAAGCCCAATACCACTGACGCCCCTATCGCTGCCTTTATCCACCTCTTTCGACGAGCGGACTGCTGCCGTTGCTTCACACAAAGGCTCAACACCCTGGTGTTGGGCATTCTTATAGGCCTGCCTGACCAGCAAGGCCAACAGGTTACGCACCGGCTCATGGTCTTCTGACAGCACCTGGTCAATTTTGGTCGCTGCAAAAATCACCTTATCAATCTTTGAGCTCACCATTTGAGCCAGCCGACCTTGCTGACCAAAGGAAAAACTATCGGTGATATTGGTGAGCGCCTGACGCATATCATCAATATACTCCGGCCCGGAATTAAGCGTATTAACAACATCCACCAACACCAGTTGGCGATCCACCTTTTTAAAGAAATTCTTATAAAACGGATTAACCAGCTCTTTAATATAGCGTTGATAGCGCCGCTGGCACACCTTGAAATAGCTGTTACTGCTCGCCGCTGATAACTGCCCCTCGGTATAACTTGCGCATTTTAACAACGGTACAAAACACAGAATATCGGCATCTTTAACATCACCGGGTATTAAAAACCGTCCCGGTTGAATCAGGCTTAGACTTTTACCGTTGTATTTGCACTGCTTGAGAAATTCTTTAAAGCGAACCGTGATAGCTTCAAGAAAACCTTCATCTGCCTCGGCGAGTGGGTCGAGCTGCTGAAGCTCATCTAGCAAGCCACCCAACAACCCCTTACGAGGCTCCTGGGTAAATTGCGCGCTGCACTGCGCGCACCAGCGTGAGTAATCCATATCCCGCAAGGGAAGATCCAGCAACCATTCACCGGGATAATCCCTGATTTCAAGAAACAGTGAATACTGATCACTGCTAAAAGGGTTTAATTTACTGCTTGATTGCGACAGACGTAACTCCAACAAGCAACCGCTGATATTATCCGTAGAAGATGGCCAATTGGGAGGGTTGTTAGTAAGGCATTGATAAGCAGAGTCATAGGCAAAAGACTTGAGGCCCTCATCTTCCAAAGGGTGCACAATTACTCCCTGTAGCCGGCCACTCAAGGCCGGTGAAAAGCCAGGCAAATTGGCTTTCTCATAATGACTGAGTTGATTAATAAGGCTGGTAATAAACGTAGACTTGCCACTCTGGCTTAAGCCGGTTATCCCCAGGCAAAGCCGACGCCCACTTAAACGCTTGACCTGCTTTGCCATTGATGCCGCCCCGGAATTTGCCGCACGGGATGTACTTTGATAGCCCTTTTCAAGAAAAGAAGGCATTTTTAATGTTGGTATTTTCATTACTGGCAACTTGATAGTTTAATTATTCTTGATGAAAAATCTAAAAATATCGCGGCAACACTTTCATGTATAGATCAGTTAAAACACCCTTCACGTTAAAAATGAATTATCTCAATCAGGTGGATATTCCAACAGGAAACCAAACAACGCTACCTTTGGAAATTTTTAGTGTGCCCAGCTTACTCCCATCTTTATTTACATCAAACTCAACATCAGCTGACCCTAGGGTTCGTTTTTGGATTGAAAACTTCACATCGTGTGCCATGGATTATTCCTCGTTATTAATCAACAGTGCGCTTACAGAATGTGACGCCTTGTAAATTATACTTCAGCCAATTATACCCATGACCTGACAGAGCAGTCATAGGAAATGTCTTATTCTCTCGCCGGATGAGATCCAGTCTCATCAGCTCGATTCTTTCGCGAAGAAGGCCGTGGGCTTATTTAATACCTCCCGCTCCATCTTTAAGTGTTTATTCTCTACTGCCAGTTCGCTGATTCGTTTCTGAACGCTGGTTAAGTTGGTGGCGAAAAAAATTGGGCTCAGTTATTTGACGAAATTCAACCTGCCTGAGATCAAAATGGAATACGGATCTGTATTTCACTATTATCCGCAAGTATTAACTCTAAGTCGAAATTAAGCCTATAAACTCCATCTGGTTTGTTGTTAGCTCTAAAATGGGTGATGGTTTTATCAAGTATAAATGCATTAGTAGCAGTGTCAGGCTTACCTGTTTGATAATGAGGTACAATTGACCTGATTGCACTCGTTGGATTGTCAGCTTCGTTAAAAATCTCGATAAGAGCGTCCAAAGTAATATTGTTCATTTTTTATCTCCCAGCTTCAAGCTGTTTCGTGAAAATATTCTGTCGCGTTTCAAATATAGGAGCGAGTAATTACGCAAGCTGGACCACATCAATACAAGAATACTCTATCAAGAAAAAAGCAGCTCAACCCTACCTGTGCGAACCCAATTAATACCAACACCCACAACCGGCTTATCCAGCTTCAAATATTGAGCATAGGCCGCCAATTGCTTTACATGATGCGTAAATGCAGCCTTATCTGAAAGTTCATCTGATTTATGATCGATGATCACATAGCCTCTTTCGGTCTGCACCAGCAAATCAATAATACCGCTAACGATAGCGCCATCATCCGCTCGAGATAACAGGGGCAGTTCGCTAACATAATTTATTGCGCCTGCGTCACTATTCATCCCTTGCACAAAGGCCCTAACCTGCTCAGCCAATTGGTCACACACATCAGGAAAAGCAGCGAGATCCACCAGTTTGTGAAACAGTCGCTGAGATAACTCTGAAGATTGAACCAGCGCATGATAAGCAAGATGAACCCAGTCACCCACAACACTCGCCGCATGCACACGACGAACGGCGTCTAAATCCAGCGGTATTCCATAATTAATTTCCGTCTTCCGGGTAAAGTGAGATAAAACATCACTAATAGCCACTGGATGTTTTTCCGATATCGTAGAGGGCGACAAGTTTGACAGCTGTCCTTTAGGTGAATTTCTGGTTTCAAAACCAACGCGACCATAATCCTTAAGGACGGATTGAGCCAAGTGTACGCCATCAACCTCATCAACGAGCATCGCTTGCGTTCTAAGGGCCCCAGTAAAAGGCAAACTGCGCAGATAGCTCAACATACAATGATCTTTGCCTGCATCAAACCAGGGAAGTATCAACTGCTCCCTGGCTCTAGTCATGGAGACATACGTAAGATTTTTTAAAGTGCTATTTTCTCCTGGCTGCAGCGCATCAATAAAGCGTCCCGCTGTTTGAGGATCATTGAACGGGGTGAACACCTGAGCATAAGCCTCTTGCATCATTCCCGCGACACTAGCTTCACTGCCATACGTTAATGACACATCAGGAAGACTGGCATTAAATGTGGATTCCAGTTCCGCAACAATCACTATCGACCACTCCAGCCCCTTGGATTTATGCCAGGTACTTAAAACCACAGCATCTTCATCGTCACTATTAATATCTGGCTGCTTATCGAAATCATCATTATTTAAACTAAGCCATAATAAAAAACTCGATAGAGATCGACCATACACGCCCTGCGCCTGCAACGTTTCAGGCTGCAGAGACTCAAACGCCTCGGCAAGGCTAATCAATTTAAGCAGGTTAGCGCGCTCCTGCTCTCCATTGAGGCTAAGCGAATAGTGCTGCCAAAGATCCAGCGTCTCTACGCAAGCCGAGACGGCCTGAGATACCGACATAAGTCGAATTCGAGCTGCCAATTCATCCAAAACTGGCGTTACTTCACTATTAACTTTTTTGGGACGCTGTTGCTGAGCATACTCGCCCAAGGCTGACGCCAAATCGGCTTCTCGGGCTTTAAAAACCTTCAAACACATTAGCGCATATTGGTCATTTGGATTAGACAGATAAGCCAAGGCCCATGACAACCAACCAATTGACTCAGATGAAAACCAACCTGATTGTTGAATTTGGGGCTTTAGCCCTGATTCCCTTAGGGCTTGGGCATACACACCCAACCTTTTATTCTTATTTGCTAAAATAGCAATATCACTAGGTCGAATACAACGTTTTTCACCCGAATGACGATCCACCACGAGGGTCTTATTATCAAGTAAACGTTTAATTTCCCGTGCTATTACCCTCGGCGAATCTGGTAGAAAACCGGATTTAGACTTTCCGCCATTGATACTCCAGCACTCATCCGGGAAGTCAATAATATGCACAGGAGGCAGCTCACTAACCACGCCAGAACGAGACTGCAACGCAGTATAATCGTCACCGTATAGAGAAGCGCCAAGCTCATTAATAACTGTCATCAGCTCAGGGGTGCTACGCCAATTGTAAGCCAGCTCTGAAACCTGATCAGAGTTATCAGCCATTAAAGATGCGAACAGTCTGGCATCCGCTCCCTGAAAACCCATAATAGACTGCTTAGC
>JAUXDF010000200.1 GCA_030618505.1 Spongiibacteraceae bacterium
CCTGGCCAACGCAAATCTTGCGACTTAAAGGCCTTGAAAAGGCCTAGGAGCTAGATTTGCGTTGGCCAGGAGCGGACTTAATTTTCGAAAACTTCCGGTTTCTGGTTAGGCACTAATTAGCAAAGTCGGAAGCTCCAAGCAGAATTCACCCAAAAGAAAGCGGCTCAGCTGTCAGGAAATAAGGCCTGCACGTTACTGCTACCAACAGCAACCGCTCTGGAATCAGCTGTTCGCTTCTCCCAAACGTGGTCTGCAAGGCTCTGCTTGGGCTTAAAGCCACTGACAACCTCAAGAAATATATCTCTAATAGTAGCGCAATCATACTCATCACAGGCAGACGATAACTGAGTGACATAACGCTCCATTTCCTCAGTTGAGAGCGATTCCTCCTCTGCGCGCAAAATCATCGGATAGCCCGTTCCGGAAACATTATCCCCCACCAGTAACTCTTCATAGAGTTTCTCGCCTTTGCGCAAACCTGTGAGCTGAATGTCGATATCGCCATGAGGGTTGGAAAGGCTTTTCACCTCACAGCCCATCAGCCGGATCATCCGCTTGGCCAGATCTATTATTTTAACCGGATCACCCATATCCAACACAAATACATCTCCGCCATGCCCTAAAGCACTCGCCTGTAAAACCAGCTGGGCGGCTTCCTGAACCGTCATAAAAAAGCGAATCACTTCCGGATGCGTAACGGTAACCGGGCCTCCTGCTTTGATCTGCTCTCTAAACAGCGGGACAACAGAGCCCGAAGAGCCCAATACATTACCAAAACGCACCATACAGAAACGAGTACCGACTCCCTGTGACAGGTCAGTCGACTGGGCAAAACCCTGTAAGATCAACTCAGCAAAACGCTTGGAGGCACCCATCACATTGGTAGGCCGAACAGCTTTATCAGTCGAGACAAGCACAAAGGTCTCAACATTGGACTCTCGAGCAGCCTTGGCGGTGTTATAGGTTCCTATAGCGTTATTGCGAACGCCCTCAACCACATTATATTCAACCAGCGGAACATGCTTGTAAGCCGCCGCATGATAAACGGTATTAACTTGAAAAGAGCTACAGATAGCCTTAACTCTGCGATAGTCCTGCACTGAGCCCAGCAAAGGAACGACTTCGACTTTAAGCGAATGCTTTTCTATTAAGGCCCTTAATGACCTTTCAATTTGATAAAGCGCATATTCGGAAAGATCAAATAATATCAATTTCTCGGGGCGAGCCACGACAATCTGTTTACAAAGCTCAGAGCCAATCGACCCTCCGGCCCCCGTCACCAAAACAGACTTTTCCTGGATACATTGAGAAATTAGTTCAGGATGGGGCGGAACGGGCTCTCTGCCAAGCAACTCCTCTATCTCGATATCCTGAATTTGCGCAATGGAGGCGTTGCCATGTACCAACTCGGCAAAATCCGGCACTGTTCTAACATAGACGGGCATACCAACCAGACTATTAATAATTTCGCAGCGCCGCTGCTGATCCGTAGCTGGCATGGCCAACAGAACCTGACTGATGCTGAACTCATCCACCACCATAGGTAGCTCGCCAGGAGATATGACCGAGACACCATTGATGACGTTTCCCTGCAAAGACTCATCATCATCGACAAAAAATACCGGTTCAAGGGCACTACCATGCATCAGGGCAGTGAGTAACTGGCGACCAGACTCTCCAGCGCCATAGATAATGACATTATCGCTTTGTTTCTGTAGTTTGCGATGATAAGACGCTCGGACAATCAGGCGACTCCCGCCAATAAATACTATCGCCACCCCCCAATAAATAAGCGGGGTCGTAACTGCCAGGCGAGAGCCCGTCACTACCAGCATGACAGCCAAAATTAATGAGGATATAGTGATGCTCAGAATAAGCGCAATAAAGGCCTTTTGCCCCATAAAACGAATAATCGCCCGATACAAACCCAGCCGCATAAACACCACAGCACTGAAAGCCATGGTTAAAACGCAAGCCAGGATGTCATTAGCGATAAATTGGTGGGAATCACCGCCTGGACCCAGCTTAACGGCGCCCCATACGGCCAGCGGGATAAACAACAGGTCAAGGCCAAGTAGCAAAGACTTACGGATATTACGCGGAAGTTCGGTAGAATGTTCGAACACGGCCAACAGCAGTGAAACGAGCGACTTACGAGCCCTATCTACGATCGTCCCTATATCAGGCATATATCGAATTCTGTTTTGAGGTAAAAAATGAAATTCTGGTGGACTTTCATACAATTAGCCACAACGTGTAGAATTTTCCCACGCAGGGTCTTTTTACTGTGATCTGATTCAACTTGCAAGTATTAATCGTCATTAATGCTTATCATCAGGCTACATAGCCTTCCTTATAACAATCTGGATTAATAATAGAGGCAAGTAAGCCAAAAAGGTCAAGGCCAGCTCCCAGCCTTTACAATACTCTAGCAGGCAGGCGACCGGGAATAACCATAAAATATTAATGGCTATTACCGACACCACGACAAACCGGTGCCCATAAACGCGAGATGCACGTTGATAAGCATGACTACGATGCGCTTGGTAAAAATTCTCACCTGCTAACAGGCGAGATAATAAAGTATAGCTTGCATCGGTAATAAACACCCCCATCAATATTATCCAGGAATAAATCGATAACCACTCCCGCTGTGCTGTTTCCAATGATGCCAGCGCAATCCAGGCGCCCAATAACAAACTGCCTGTATCACCCATAAAAATCTTTGCTGGTGCCCAATTCCACAACATGAATCCGGCAACAGCTCCGAGCAATATAATGTGCATGAAAATGTCACTGTAATCCTGCTCAGGTATTTTTAGCATGATTAATACCAGCGCCCCTCCAAGGACCATGATTAACTGCACAGAAGCTATTCCATCAATGCCATCCATGAAATTAAACAAATTAATCAGCCACAACATATAAAACCCTGCAACAAAAGTTACCAGCAACACCAATATCAAAGGTGCATCGATAAGAAAGGTGCCTGGATTGAGACTGGCAAGCACAATCAAAACCACCAACACCTGAGCTAGCAGGCGCCAAAAAATAGGTAATTGATGACGATCGTCCAGATACCCAACGAGCGCCAGACTTAATAGCGGCGCATACAGTAACAACTGCCCGCTTTCTACCAAACCACTTATCAATAACACCATCATGCCAACGGCCAGGGTAAGCACAAACCCGACACCGCCGCCACTGGGTGTAGGAGTAGAGTGGGAACTGCGGTTATTAGGGATATCGAGAATCTGCTTTTTTAGTGCAAAACGCAGATACGACCACGTCACAAAGCAGCCGGCAAGCCCGGCGGCAATCAATATGCACAGCATCATGACTGATTCTTTTTGCACTCAGATATTCCTGAATTCAATGAAAGGACGACGGGTCAGCCAAATAGTCGGTAACAAGGCCTGCAACCCGATCTGAAAAAGTATATTGTGCGACCCAACCTAGCTCCCGATTAATTTTCTCAGATGAATAATACTCGGATGAAAAAATCTTGTTCACTACTTCACCATTGACGGGCATCACACGTCCGGTAACTTTTTCAGTAAAATCGCCTAACAGCGACAATAGTTTAAAAAACATTAACGGTACGTGCCAGTTAAGTGGCCTGAGCCCCAATGCTGAACGAAATTCATCCTGTAACTCCCGAGCACACATAGGCTCACGGTCTGCCAGTATATAATAGCCCCCATGGGCTTTATTATTCTCCGCTACACATAAAATGGCCGAGACCACATCTTCTCTGGAAATCATTGATCGCTTACCGGTGTTTCTCGGCAAGGGTGGAAACCAACCGCGATCAATCCACTTAAGCATACTGTACAAGTTACCTCGTACACCATCACCGTAGATCAGACAGGGGCGAATAATAACAATATGTATATCCGTAGATTTTTTAGCCGCATCCAGCATCGCTTGCTCTGCTAAATATTTACTTTTGCTGTAGATATCCGCAGCTTCAATATCAGAGCGATTAAATTCAGCCTTCACACTACTGATATACACAAAGCGCTTTACGCCCTGAGCCTGTGATTTTTTAAGCAGATCGACTGGCGCTTTATAATTAACCTGCAGGTATAACTTGTCAGGCAGCGGTGCTGAGCGTGAGGCGTGGGCTATGCCCGCAAGGTAAAACACCGTATCGACATCATCTAATGCCTCAAGCGGTATCAACTCACTCGACAGATCGACAAGCCACTGACACCCACCATACTGCAGATCGCCTGGATTCCTGCCAACAACATCAACCCGATGCCCCTGCTCCTGCAAGGTTTGGCACAAAGCACGGCCGAGAAACCCGGAGGCTCCTGTCACTAAGCACTTGTTGATTCTCACCTCTCTATTTTCAAGCTCAAACAAAAACAACGATCATAAAAAAGGCGCTGTATACAGCGCCTTTTTAAAACATCTTAAAACTATTTAAGTAAAATACGCTCTGTATTTTTACCCACCGTTGAATCACCGATCCCTTTGACCATCGTTAGGTCAGTGGCACTAACAAACTCTCCATGTTTTTCGCGGTAAGCAACGATCGCAGCGGCTTTACTCTCGCCAACACCCTCTAATACTAAAGCAATGGTTTCTGCATCAGCGGTATTAACATTAACAGTCTGCGGGTCAGATGCATGCACAAAACCGGCAAACACCATTACCAAACCGACAATAAATCCTCTACAACTTTTCATCAATAACATTTCCTTCTCCTTGGTAAAATAAAAAAACAACATCCATTTATTGGAGAAGTCATGCTATCACATATTTAGCCCCCGGAAATGTTAACTACTTCCTGATTAATCGCTTGCAGCGCCTTTAGTGGAGCTGCGTTTTGGGTAATAGGTCGACCAATCACCAGATAATCACTACCAAAACTGATCGCATCTGCCGGAGTAACAATACGGCGCTGATCATCAGACTGACTACCAGCCGGCCTAATCCCCGGCGTAACCAGACAAAAGGGAGAATCAATAGCCTGCGAGAGCATCTGCGCTTCTTGAGCAGAGCACACCACACCATCAAGGCCACTTTGCTTTACCAGCTTGGCCAAGCGTAAAACCTGCTGCTGCGCAGAGCACTCAATACCAATCTCAAGTAACTCCTTTTCACCACTGCTGGTCAACACCGTCACGCCAATCAGCAGAGGCTGATGCTGACTTTTATCGACCGCCTCAGCCGCGGCCTCCAACATTCCTTGCCCTCCGGATGCATGGACATTCAGCATCCACACCCCCAGTTTTGCCGCTGCCTCTACCGCCTTGGCTACTGTATTCGGGATATCATGAAATTTAAGATCCAAAAAAATCTCGAAGCCCTGACTACTTAGTTTGTCAACAATCCCGGGGCCAAGCGAGGTAAACAATTCCTTGCCTACTTTTAGTCGGCACAAGCGAGGGTCCAGCTGTTCAGCCAACTCCAGAGCCGGCTTTTCTTCAAAATAATCCAGCGCGACAATAATACGCGGGCCCATTTCTTTTGGGCTTGAAACACCTTTAGAGCTAAGATTTTTACTATCTGGCATTTTTTACCTTTCTCATTTTCAGGTCAATCACCTTCAACACCCTTAATCAAACGCACCTCACCCCACTTTTTACAACTGGGGCATAACCAATGCAAATGCTCGCCAGAAAATCCGCAACTGCGGCACTGATAATTTGGTTTTGATTTAATCAGGCTGTTGAGCAAATCAGCTAAAAAAACGATATTACCCTTTGGTTCTTCATCCGAGCGCGGCAATTGATATTCAATCAGCTTTGACAAACCTTTTAGCGAAGGATGCGCCTTTAAGTGTGAACCCAGGTAATCTGCAGCTACCTCTGCATTGTGAAGCGATTCTAGCTCACTACATACCGCAAGCAACAAAATAGTGGATGGGAATTCTGCCAGACACTGTTGCAAATAGGGCAACAACTGCTCGCTCTCATCCGTTAACTGATAGGCTTGCTGCAAGAGCGGAACCGCCTCACATATGTAGTCTGGATCCTGACTGCGAATTTTTTTTAAGGCCTTGATTGCCTGCTTTGGCTGACCCAGGCTCAAATCGAGCTTAGCGCTTAACAGTGAAGCCCTGACGCAAATTCTATCAATTGAAATAGCCGAGCGAAGCCTTTCCCTGACATACCGAAAATTTTGCTCCTCAAGCCCTGCTTCGGCTTGCTCACAATAGAAATGAGCCATTGCCGCCGATAGATTAAGGCCAACATTGCCATCGCGTTTTCTGCGTGACTTTTGCTTGAGTGCCTCGGCGGTTACTATCGCCTTATCC
>JAUXDF010000266.1 GCA_030618505.1 Spongiibacteraceae bacterium
GCACTCGCCTCCAGAATAACGGAACAACAGTTGGATCGTACCCGCCCACTGTGGGAGATGTGGATTGTTGAGGGGCTGGAAAATGATCGTTTTGCCATGATTAACAAAACCCACCATAGTATGATTGATGGCTCATCAGGGGTGGAACTGTCACAGGTGCTAATGTCCCCTGACCCCGCATTCGAGCCAGAAGAGCCTCCTGTTTACTACCCTCGCCCCGAGCCCAGCATGACGGAGTTGTGGCGGGATGAGTACGAACGTTTCGTTACCCTGCCCTGGCATGCGCTACAGGATTTTAAAAAATATCGCCACAACACCGAAGATCTTTACGGCGAAATTAAAACCCGGGCCATCGCGATTAAAGATACCCTTGAAGCGAATCTCGGCAGCCCTGATGAAAACCCCTTAAACGGTCCGCTAGGCCCCCACCGCATACTGGACTGGACTACCATGCCCTTGGCTGACTTAAAGTCGATTCGCCATGCCCTGCACTGCACAATTAATGATGTGGTACTCGCCACCGTTACCGGCGCTGTACGTACCTTTATCGCAAATCGCCAGGTTAATCCTGAAGATATTGAATATCGCGTTGCCGCCCCGGTCAGTACACGCAGAAATCAGGACAAGGGGAAAATGGGCAACCGCGTCTCAGCCTGGAGTATTCCGCTGCCCATCAATGAAGCTGACCCACTTAAGCAACTGAAGGCTCTTCACAATGAAACCCAAAAATTAAAAGAATCTCAACAGGCATTAGGGGTTGAGATGATGATGGCTTTAGCCGAATGGACGCCAAGCCTGCTGACTCTGGGTGCACGTGCTGGTGGTGCTGCTAATAATACTATTGTCACCAACGTTCCTGGGCCGCAATTTCCACTTTATCTGGTGGGAGCCGAAATGGAAGAGATCTACCCCTGTGTTCCCCTGATGGAAAATATGGGTGTCGGTATTGCGCTGATGAGCTACAACGGCAAGGTATGCTGGGGCTTTAATGCTGACTATGGCCGTGTCTCGAATATCGCCACCTTTGTTAAATATATCCGCCAATCATTTGAGAAACTGGCATCTCTCGCTGAGGTAACGCTCAGCGATGCCTACTACGGCAAGACCGGTGAACAAAAAGCGTCGCCAAAACCCAAGGCAAAAAAAACCAGGAAGACAAGCACTCGAAAAGCGGCCTCAAAAACAGCAAGCAAAGTCGAAGACCCCATTGCAGCAACTCCTACGCCCGCAGACAAGGAGAAAATACTCTCTGCGGTGAGTAGCTCTTAATAAAGAGCTGCTTAAAATACAGCATAGTCTGGCGCCAGCTGCCCAACACCTGCTGGCGCCACTATTAATTTACCTTTCATCGCTATTCACCCTCGCCCACTGCCAGCCTCCTACATAAATCTCCTGAGGCTTGAAAGAAGCCACTTTTACCCCCAAAATACAGGTGGTAACAATCTTTTTAGGCCAGCGCGAAAATAGAGCTGTATACCGAAGTGGTATGCCAGGAAAGGTGCTGGAAGAGTGTGCGTGAATTCAAAGGAAATTTCGGGGAATCACAATGAAGTCGTGGCGTTTAAAAAAACTGCAATTAGTGATCGACAAAGCTGAAAACTACAGTGAATGGCGAGAAGCTGCTATAGAATACGATATTGCTTCCGGCATGTCTGAATGGCAGCGCAGGCAAGTCAGTTCCTTATATGACCACCAACTGATACGCAGTCGCCTGAGCCGCCTGCGAGATTTACGTCGTCAAAACGAAGACACCTCTCTGCTCTATTCGCTCAACGAAGGCATCCACGGCAACCTTGGTGGCATGGGCAAGTTCGCCCTTTATCAAAAAGCCAAATTTGGCACCAAGCACCTGATCACCGATTATATCGATGAGATTGTTGCCTCTTTAATACATATTGCAGACTCCAGTTCTATCGGCTTTGCCAATAAGCTCGATTTCTTTCGCCGTGCCAGCCACTGTTTTGGTCGCTCTGCACTAATGCTGAGTGGCGGTGCAACTCAGGGAATCTTTCATATCGGTGTAGTTAAAGCGCTGTTCGAACAGAATCTGCTGCCTAATGTTATATCAGGTTCCAGTGCCGGCTCAATTATGGCAGCCGTTCTGGCAACCCATAGTGATGATGAACTCGATGAATTGCTAAGCATGGATTCCATCAAACTGGAAACCATGAAGTTTTTGGGCTGGAGAAAAATTTTCAAAGGCGATCCATTAATGGATGCTGGGCATCTGGAAAATGCCGTAGCCACTCATGTCCCTGACATTACCTTTGAGGAGGCATTTGAGAAGACCAAACGACGAGTTAATATCAGTATATCACCCGCACAATACCAGCATGAATCTCGCCTGCTGAATTCGATCACATCACCCAATGTGTTTATTCGCAAAGGTGTCATGGCCTCCTGTGCGGTACCGGGCATCTACCCACCAGTGACGCTAACAGCAAAAAACATTGATAACGAAACCCACCCCTACAACCCAACGCGCCAATGGATAGATGGTACTATCACCGACGATCTGCCAGCCAAACGTTTATCCAGGATCTATGGGGTTAACCATTATATTGCCAGCCAGATAAACCCCCATGTACTGCCCTTTATCACTGAAAAAGGTGCGGAAAAACCAATGACTCATGTTATTGGCGAGTTCACCGCTAAATCAGTCAAACACATAGTGGGCAACTTTTTGCACCAGGGTCGAGAGAAAATAAAATCTCCCTCCATCGGTATTATTTTAACCCAGCTACACGCGATGGTTGCACAGGATTATAGTGCCGACATTACCATCTACCCCGATCATCGCCTGACAAATCCGATGAAACTGTTTGTCGACCCCAGTGACGAAGAGATCGCCGGACTCATTAAAGCAGGAGAACGTGCAACCTGGCCAAAGTTGGAAATGATTCGCAACTGCACCAAAATCAGCCGCGCACTGGATAGTATCCTTGATGATCTGGAAAAAGAAGAATACCAGCGCTTAATTTCCTAAGTAAAATGATACGCAATTATACAAAGAACCAGCAGCTGTAGGCTGCACCTAAAATAAGGCACAAGCGTCCCCCGCACCAAAGCAAGTGCTTGTTGCCCTGCCCTACAACTCAACTAACATTTTAACTTCATCAATATGGTACAAAATGAGCGCTCCGATCTGGATAACCATTGTCGTCATTGCCTTACTCATTTCTCCTATGCTGCGCATCCTTCCCAGCAAAAGGGAAAAACAGCAAATGAACCTGCGAAAAAAAGCCATGTCACTGGGCATGCAGGTTCAACTGGCAACGCTACCGACACCGAGGGGTGCACCACCATCAGATCCACGCCCGGGAGCAGCGTATCGCCTTAACCGTGGCAGTGACCAACGAGAAGGTTTTCGCAATCACATCACCTACATTATTGGCCGAAGTGAAGGCAGCACAGAAAATTGGGAGTGGTATAACCCGGTTCTACAGCCTGACAAAAACACCGTCGACAAACGGCTTGCCAGCCTGAAAAACCTCCCCGGAAACGCCAGTATCGTCGAGTCTACCCCCACAACCTCTGCTGTCTATTGGCAGGAAAACGGCACGGATCAAGACGTTGAGGAGATCTATAACAGCCTGCTGGCGCTACAGCAATGTGAAACCAGTGAGCGAAAAAATAGCGCCGCCTTGGCCACTTAAGCTTAAAATATTTTCGCATTCTCCCCGGCAAGATAAGCGTAATAATTTATACTCAAAATAATATTCGTAATTAACAATAGGTAAACCACCGGCTTTGCCGGTGGTTTACCTATTGTTAATTATTCGCACTTTTTCGGCGGCAATAAAGATGGCCGGTCACCCTGTTCAAAGGCATCAAGCAAATCACGCAAAGCCAAGGCAATGCGAGCGCGATCGGCATCGGTACGATCTGCCAACAAATTATGATAGGAACTAACATCATCCTTAAGAAGTTCAAGCACCACCTTTTCACCTTTTATGGTCGGCGATATCAAGGTACCGCGCCCATCATCAGGGTCTGGCTGCCTTTTGACATAACCTCTTTTTTCAAGGCGCTGAATTGTCTTGGTTAAGCCACCCGAGGTAATGACCAGATAGGTATTAAGCTGCTTAGGGGACATAGCGCCGGAAAATCGCAGTATGGAAAGCACTGAATAGTCAGAGTATTTCAAGCCAGAATCGCGCAATGACTCTTGATACTGTGCATCAACACGGCGACTTAGCCTGCCCGCCCACATGATAATCAGCATAATATTGGGGTCTACCCCCTCAACACTGTCAGTCCATTCCTCTGGCACTTTGCCATGCCGCAGGCTGGCTTCCAACTCAATCAAATCACTTGTTTTCATATCACCACCGGCTTTGAGCATATTCAACTCTAAGATGACGCTTATAACGCCTGAGTATCCATATTTAATGTAGCGCTACCAATTAGATCACTAGCTGGATTTGAACCCATTAGGCCACACAGCATCGCAATAGTATGTATACCTTTACTAACTAGTGCTCGTCCAGAAACTGCTGATTTTCGAAAATCAAGTTCGGTCATGGCCAATTTTTGGATGGGCACTAACTAAACTTAACAAAAACTTAATACAGAATAGAAGGATTACCCTTGTTGCATTTAGCTTCCCAGGAAGATACTATCATTTCCAAGCAAATTAATCCAAACACGAGGTCTGGGCTATGAGCCACAACGAAGATGCAGTTAACGATACGAATGATATAGATAGCACTGTTGGCGGTAGCGTCTTTGAACGCTTCTTTACCGGACGCAATGAAGCCAGTTACGTTGCAGACAGAACTCTCTTTATGACCGCTGATTATGTCAATCTCACCGTCTTTGAAACCGATGATGGTTTGGTGATGGTTGATTGCGGGATGGAAGATGCTGCGGATAAAGTCTATGAGGAAATCCGCAGTCGCACTAAAGCACCACTTCATACGGTTATTTATACTCACGGTCACCTGGACCACGCATTTGGCCTCAAGCCCTGGTTAGCGGCAGGAGAAAAACCACGTATTATTGCCCATGAAAATGTTGTAAAGCGTTTCAAAAC
>JAUXDF010000311.1 GCA_030618505.1 Spongiibacteraceae bacterium
GATGATTTGGAAGCGGTGGCCAGTTTGGGTTTTCGGGGTGAGGCGCTGGCCAGTATCAGCTCAGTATCGCGCCTGACTTTAAGCAGCAATACCTGTTCCCAAGGCGAGGGTGAATCTAGTGAAGGTTGGCAGGTCTGTAGCGAAGGCCGTGATATGGAGACGAGTATTAGTCCCGCCGCACACCCTCAGGGTACTAGCGTTGAGGTGCGGGATCTGTTTTTTAACACACCTGCACGGCGTAAATTTTTGCGTAAGGAAAAAACCGAGTTTGGTCATATCGAGGAAGTGCTGAAGCGCCAGGCACTGAGTCGTTACGAGGTAGGTTTTTCACTACGCCATAATCAGCGGGTGATTCATAACTTGCGTGCCTGTCGTTCACAATCAGAGCAGGAGCGACGTGTTGCACAAATTTGTGGCCCGGCATTTATGGAAAATGCTGTTTATATTAGTGCCGAAGCAATGGGTTTAAAGCTCTGGGGCTGGGTAGCACTGCCAACATTTTCACGTAGCCAGGCAGATCTTCAACACTTCTTTGTTAACGGCCGGGTGATTCGCGACAAGCTGGTGGGGCATGCGGTGCGCCAAGCCTATCGGGATGTGCTTTATCATGGTCGTCACAGTGCCTTTGTACTTTATCTGGAACTCGATCCTTCTAACGTCGATGTTAATGTTCATCCGACTAAGCATGAAGTGCGTTTCCGTGATGGTCGCAGTGTGCACGATTTTTTGTTTCGTACCCTGCATAAAGCGCTGGCGGATGTACGGCCCGAGGATCAGTTGGCAGAGACAGTACTTGAGCTACAGTCGAAGCCATCAATTAGCGGTTCCGATGCCGGTGAGTTTGCCGGGCAGCAGCAAATTAATTTGCGTCAGCAACCGGGAAGATTGCCTGAAGTCGGACAGATTCGCGATCAGCTGGCGGGTTATCAAGCCTTGCATGAACCCTTGAGCGATGCCGTATTGTTTAATGCCGCCGAGGCCGGTGCGGTGGAGGAAAAAGAGTTTGTCCAGCAAGGCGGCTCAAGTGCAGAGTTAATCGGTGACTCATCTGCAGAGATTCCTCCACTGGGTTATGCACTGGCGCAGTTAAAAGGCATTTATATTCTGGCAGAAAATAGCGCAGGATTAATTGTCGTCGATATGCACGCCGCCCATGAGCGTATTACCTATGAGCGAATGAAAATTGCCCGCCAGGGTGAGGGCATACGTACCCAGCCTTTACTGGTACCGCAATCCATCTCAGTCAGTGAGCGCGAAGCTGATTGTGCTGAGCAATTCGCTGAGCAATTTCGTCAGCTGGGTTTTGAGCTGCAGCGGGTCGCCGCTGAAAACCTCCTGGTGCGCCAACTACCGGTGATGTTAGCTAAGGCCAATGTGGAGCAACTGGTGCGCGATGTACTGACTGATTTAATCGAATTTGGTAGCAGTGATCGGATTCAGTCTCATCAGGATGAGATCCTGGCGACCATGGCCTGTCACGGCTCAGTGCGTGCCAATCGTCGCCTGACGGTGCCGGAGATGAATGCGCTGTTAAGGGATATGGAGCAAACCGAGCGTAGTGGTCAATGTAATCATGGCCGGCCTACCTGGGTGCAGCAGAGTCTGATTGATCTTGATAAACTTTTTTTGCGTGGTCGTTAATTGATGTCCGTCAGCGTTTTGCCACCGGCAATTTTTTTAATGGGACCGACCGCCTCGGGTAAAACCGAGTTGGCGATGGCACTGTGCGATGCTTTACCCTGTGAGATTATCAGCGTTGATTCGGCATTGGTGTATCGCGGCATGGATATCGGCACCGCCAAACCCTGTGCGAATTTGCTGGCAAAATATCCCCACCACCTGATTGATATTCGTGATCCGACTGAACCTTATTCTGCCTCCAGTTTTCGACAAGATGCGCTGAGGGCGATGGCCGAGATTACCGCGACTGGGAAAATCCCGTTGCTGGTGGGCGGCACTATGCTTTATTTTAAAGTGCTGATGGAGGGTATTGGTGATCTACCCGCCGCTGATGAGGCAATTCGTCAACAAATAAATGCTGAGGCAGCGTTATATGGCTGGCCCCATGTGCATGCACAATTAATGGAAGTAGATCCGGTTTCCGCCGACAGAATTCACAGCGGTGATCCTCAGCGTCTGCAACGTGCTTTGGAAGTGTATCGGATTACCGGGGTGACGATGACGCAGTGGCGTCAGCGTCAACAGGCGCAGCATCAGTCTCTACCCTACACCTTGTATCAGCTGGCACTGAGTCCCCATCAGCGCTCGGTCTTGCATTTGCGTATTGAAAAACGCTTTCGACAGATGCTGGAAAACGGTTTTCTGGCGGAGGTAGAAACTTTGTATCAGCGTGCTGATTTAAACTCTGAACTGCCTGCTATTCGTGCTGTGGGTTATCGACAGGTTTGGGACTACCTGGACGGAAAGCTCGATTATAAAGAAATGATGGAGCGGGGTGTTATTGCTACGCGGCAGCTGGCAAAAAGGCAATATACCTGGCTGCGCAGTTGGCAGGATTTACAGTGGATATATACCGATGAGGAGATCGATGGGCGAACCTTGGATAAAAAACTACCACAAATGCTTGATGAAACCTTGAATTACCTCACAGAGATCTCCATATAGAGGGGTATAGTTCACCTGCTTTTTGTGCTGAAGTTGATCGGACTGAAAGAATTATCATCATCAGTCTGAATCTTTCAGGCTTTTTCCAGTCACAGAATCGTCATCCTGCGATGATGTACAATTTATACCTACTTTCACTATTGGCCGCCTGGCGTGTTGCTGGTGCCTTAAGGAGATAACCATGTCAAAAGGGCAGACTTTACAAGACCCTTATCTGAATGTTCTGAGAAAAGAGCGGATGCCGGTGTCTATTTATTTGGTTAATGGCATCAAGCTGCAAGGTCAGATAGAGTCCTTTGATCAATTTGTCATTGTACTTAAAAATACCAGCAGTCAGATGGTCTATAAACATGCCGTTTCCACTATCATGCCCTCGCGTCCGGTACATATACCGATGCAAGAGTCGAATCAGGATGATGAATAGTCCTGCTGATCGGTACAGCCATATTTGCTGTGCTGCCAGTCGTTATTGCGGATATATAAACATTGTTTTTTGATCGTCCTGAATCCGGTGAGCTGGCGGTGCTGGTTCACGTTGATTTTAAAAATGAATCCGAACGTGAAGACCCCCGGGAATTTGAAGAGCTGGTGCTGTCCGCCGGTGGTGACCCGGTTGATTACATCACCGGCCAGCGTCATAGTCCGAGCCCACGATTTTTTATTGGTAGTGGCAAGCTCGAAGAGATCAAGGCCTCGGTGCAGATGCATCAGGCAGAAATTGTTCTTTTTAATCATTCTCTGTCCCCTAGCCAGGAGCGAAATCTGGAGCAAGAGCTTAACTGTCGAGTACTGGATCGTACCGGTTTGATTCTTGATATTTTCGCCCAGCGAGCGCGCACCCATGAGGGAAAGCTGCAGGTGGAGTTGGCTCAGCTACGCCATGCATCAACACGACTGGTTCGTGGCTGGACTCATCTGGAGCGACAAAAAGGCGGCATTGGCCTGCGTGGGCCAGGTGAAACCCAGCTGGAAACGGATCGACGGTTGCTTCGCGCACGCATCAAATCAATTCTTCGTCGCCTCGAAAAAGTCCATAAACAGCGCCAGCAGGGGCGCCGGGCGCGCAAGCGTGCCAAGATCCCTTCAGTATCCTTTGTCGGCTATACCAATGCCGGTAAATCTACTTTGTTTAATTACATGACGGAATCGAAGGTCTACACCGCCGATCAGCTTTTCGCTACCCTTGATCCAACCATGCGGCGATTGCAACTGCCTGATGCTTGTCCCATTGTCTTGGCTGACACCGTGGGTTTTATCCGTCACTTGCCCCATAAACTGGTTGAAGCCTTTAAGGCAACGCTGGAGGAGGCCGCCGAGGCGGATCTGTTGGTGCATATTATCGATGCACCGGATGCAGAGCGTATGGATAATATCGAACAAGTGGAGGCGGTGTTAACGGAAATCAAAGCTGATAAAATTCCCTGCCTGCAGGTTTATAATAAAATTGATTTAATCGATGGTATGCAGCCGCGTCTGGATCGGGACGAGTCAGGTAAGGTGGAACGCGTGTGGTTGTCGGCAAAAAATGGCTTAGGCGTAGACTTGCTGATACAGGCTCTGGCGGAGCTACTTGGCGAGGAGATATTGCATCTGCGCCTGCCCTTGAATTTACAGCAAGGTCGCCTGAGAGCCAGGTTATATGAGCAGGCAGCGGTCTTGAATGAACTCTATCAGGATGATGGTAGCAGTGAATTGGAGCTGCGACTGCCGAAAAGTGACTTATTGAGATTGCTGA
>JAUXDF010000405.1 GCA_030618505.1 Spongiibacteraceae bacterium
CACCAGACAGGCCAGTGGCCCATAATTAACACCTTCGATTGTAGTTTCTTCTATATTAGCCTCTTCGCCCATTGTCGATCTCCTTTTACATTAATGAAGTCATTCTAGCCTGCACTACAAAATAATACATAACAGGAAGATTTGGAATAGTTTTTGTAGCCGAGATGCTTTTCGGTTAACCTTGGCAAAACTGTTAAACGGATAACCTTATAGTGGGCAGTAAAAAACAAAGTCATTTTTTTGCTTACATTAGCAAAATTCGCTGGATACAGCGCTGGGGCATGAAGCGCAACACCATTAATGAAAACGTCATGGAGCACAGCTGGGAGGTGGCCACTATTGCCCATGCACTGGCCTTGATTCACCAGCGCTGCTTTAATGGTGATATTGATGCCAACCAGCTAGCAACCGCCGCCCTCTACCATGATTGCAGCGAAGTTATTACCGGTGACATGCCCTCACCGATCAAATACCATTCCTCGGCAATCAAGGATGCCTACAAGGCTATTGAACAACAGGCAGAAGATGAATTGGTGGCCCTGCTACCCACAGAACTGCAGGACGATTTCAGCCTTGTTATGATTGAAAAAAACCTTTCCGAAAAACAACATACTTTCATCAAGGCGGCCGACACCTTATCGGCTTTTTTAAAATGTCAGTCAGAACTGACAGCCGGCAATCAGGAATTTTCCAAAGCCGCCGAAGATATTGCTAAACGGCTGGAAGAACTTAAATTACCGGAAATACAATATTTTCTTGATGTCTTTGCCCCGAGTTACAGGCTCACACTTGATGAATTATTACGCCGCTAATAATTCCTATCAAGGGCTAAGTAATTGGTGCCACGCTTGAATCACTTTAATCCACCCAGACTACTATGGCTTGTTGTTGGCATTATACTCGGCTGGTTTTCACATGAGTATCTGTCTTTAGAAAAACAAAATATCCCCGCGTATATTTTAAGAGATGACAAGCCAAACAATCGCTTTGAGAAAACAACAAACACCCATAAACCTCCCCAAAAATCCGATAACCCTGGCGAATTTTCTGAAAATTATTTTTCCTACTTATTGAATGAACAAGCCTACCAGGAGGCAATAGATTTTCTCACTCATAAGAACACAGACGAAGCCAACGAGAAAAACCAGGAAGACAGATTTCGCAAGATTACACTACAGCATTTGATAAGCACTCTGGAAGATACCGACAGAAATAATGCAGAGCTTATTTTAATTTTCGATTATTATCTCAACCGGCGATATGACGATATTAAAATATTAATATTGCTGGCCCGTTATCATTATACCCAAGGTTATATCAACGATGCTCTGCAAACACTGCAACTTGCACTCACTTACTCCCATCACCAACAACAGCAACAACAAACCAGCCAAGCACTGGATCAACTGGTAAAAAATACCGGCCAAAAACTCAGCGACGACCCCCTCGAACTACTTTACTTTTATGAGCGTCTCGACAGCCTGTCACTATCAAAACCCACGTTTTATCTCAGACAGGCAGAGCTATATATTCAGCTCGACGATTTTGACAGCGCCAGAGCCATCTTAAATCCTCTGTTGGATCACAAACAATTCGAAGATAAAGCAAGACAACAACTGGCACTTATACGGCCGAAAAATACCACACCGCAGCAGGTAGCCGAGCCAGAAACCACCGCCTTGCGCTTAACAAAAACAGGCAGCCATTACCTGCTCGACATCACAGCAAGTGATACAGCAGAGTTATCATTGATGATTGATACTGGCGCCTCTATGACCACATTATCCGAGGATCGTTTTGAGGCAATTTCCCATCAGCTTAATTTTCGAAATTTAGGTCAACATTTATTTCATACCGCAGGTGGTGTAACACGCGGTAATGTTTATCGAATAGATTCAATCAATATCGGCGAACATAGACTGGAAAATATCAATATTGCCGTACTGAATTTTACACAAACAGACGGCAGCGATGGTTTACTGGGAATGAATATTTTAAAACACTTTCGCTTTGAAATTGATCAGGATAAAAACCTGCTTAATTTGCAACGGCGTTAAACCCGAAAACAATGGGCTTCAAAACTCAGTAACTTATTCAGCAAATCCATAAAATTTCGTCATTCTGGCAGTCTTTTGGGCGGAATCCAGTTTGCAGGACTTTGGATCCCCGACAAAACACTTCGAGGATGACGAAAATAGTGCGATGGCATAGTTAAGTAAATAACTGCTGATTGTAACGCGCAATATTTTGCAATTGAACCGGGGGTTACACGGGGCACACCAATCAAGACCAGAGTTTATTGGTCTCCTCACTTAATCGCCTGAGTGATACCCAGTGCTTTTAGCAAGGACTTCTCAACTTTTTTTGCTCTTTTAGCCAAGCACTCCAACTCGCCTAATGTCGGCTTATGCCCTTCATCCAAAGCGCTTTGCGCATCACAAAGCTCTTCATCCATAAAATCGAGTATTTTTTGCGAACAGGCACGACAAGCACCGGAGCAAAAATAAGCATCGGGCTGATCAAAGGGTAGCGCGTCGCGAATCTGATCGATCAGCGTCTGCATAGCTGTCACTGTATCCGGTCGCATCTTAATAATTTAGCTGATAGTGAATTTATGTTAAAAGCCTGTAGTTAAACAAGCAATGCCATTACAAAAGTCAGTATACCTAAAGCAAAACCATAACAAAAAAACACATCAGGAAGAGCCTCACATTTTAACTGCTCCATATCTCCTTCCAAACCCAGGCCTTGATAAACGCCGGCATTCATTTTGTACTGGATCAAAAAGCCGCTTCCGGCAATTAGCGCGGCAATCATAAACCCACCAAGGACAATAAACATGGCCATACTCCCTTTTCAGTTAATGTAGAGGGAGCTTAACAAGGCAATGCGTCAATTATTGTCGGGCTATTTATTTTTTGTGCAGAAAAGACTGCTTATTTCACCCTCTCCCAAAGGCTAAAAAAGCGATGGAGCACTGTAAAAGTGCGCCTATGAGTTTTAGCGAGTATGGAGGTGATTTTGGATTGAGGGAACGGAGGAGAACACGCCTTTTCTTTTTGTGCTCTCACGTAGTGACCGCCGCTAACACCATAACAACAACCTTCACACGCAGCGTAAAGAAACTCATCGAAGCACTTTTGCAGTGCTCCATCGCGGAGCATAACCCCTGCACTAAGCACAAATAGCAGCGTGAAACACGGATCAGCAGTAATGCATCTCGCGTTTCGCCCTTAGTGCTTACTTCCTTTTCATAGACATGAAAAATTCGTCGTTAGTTTTAGTGTCTTTAAGCTTATCCAGCAAGAATTCGATAGCCGCGCTATCTTCCATGGAGTGCAGCAATTTGCGCAAA
>JAUXDF010000109.1 GCA_030618505.1 Spongiibacteraceae bacterium
GTCTCGGGTGAAAGCGCTGCCGAAGGGATTGCCAAAAAGATTACCAAAGCGCTTAAGCTGCCATTTCGTTTGGGCGAGCATGAGATTTATGTGGGCGTCAGTATTGGTATTGTGCTTTACCCAGGTGGTGGTAGCGATATTGATACCTTAATTCAGAATGCTGATATAGCCATGTATCAAGTGAAAGATAATGGCAAGGATAGTTACGCCTTTTATCATCGGGATATGAATGCCGCCACTGCGAATCATTTGCATTTCGAGCGTGATATACGTAAAGCCCTGGAGAACGATGAGTTTCGCGTACATTATCAGCCGCAAGTTGATTCCCGTAGTGGCGAGATTGTGGGTGTTGAGGCGCTGATTCGTTGGGAGCACCCAACACGTGGGTTTATTATGCCCGGCGAGTTTATACCCATTGCCGAGGAGTCCCGCCTGATTATGGAGATTGATCTCTGGGTTTTGCGTAATGCCTGTTGTGAAGTTAAGCAGTGGTATGATGCAGGACTGCCAAATGTGAAGCTGGCGGTTAACTTCTCCCCTTTACTGGTTGAGCAGGCTGATTTTGTTGAGAGGTTTTTGCAGACATTGGATGAGATTGATTTCCCCAGGAATTGTTTTGAGCTGGAAATTACTGAGAATGTCATTCTCAGTGACCTGGAAAATATTGTCGAGAAGTTGATACGTTTAAATGAAGAGGGTATCACTATCGCCATTGATGATTTCGGCACGGGTTATTCATCCTTGAGCTACCTACAAAAATTCCCCATCGACACACTCAAAATTGATCAGACTTTTGTTCAGAAAATTACCAGCGATTTTGACGAGGCTTGCATCGTTAATGCTATCGTCTCAATGGCCCATGGTTTAAAACTTAATATTGTTGCCGAAGGCGTGGAAACTGAAGTTCAGCGAGACTATTTGCGGGATCTCGGTTGCCAGCACATGCAGGGTTACTTGTTTAGTAAAGCGCTTCCCGGGAGTGATTTGGTGAGCCGCATAGGTAGTAAAAATGTTGTTGGTATTGAGTCAGTTTGATAGGCAAGGGTAAAAAAGTAGCCCGCGAGCGAGCGCACTACTTTTTTACCTTAAACTATTTTACAGGTTTAATCATTCAGCTGCTTAAGTAGCTGCTGGTGTTTTTCTGCACTCAAGCGTGGTCCATAGCTGGTGACAACCGTTGAGGCTGCCAGGCTTGCCAAATCGCCGGCGACTTTAAAGCTCTGCCCCTGGGTAATAGCATACAGGAATGCACCGGCAAACATATCTCCCGCGCCATTGGTATCAATGGCTTTTACTTTATGCGGGGCAATCTCGATCAGTGCCTGACCATCCCACAATAAGGCGCCACGAGCCCCCAGGGTGATTGCAAAAGATTTGGCAATATTCTTTAGCTCGCTGATGGCAGTATCGAGATTGTCGGTACCCGCCCAGCCTAGCGCCTCATCTTCATTGCAAAAGACCAGATCAACGCCACCGCCAATCATTTCGCGCAAGCCGTCCTGAAAAAACTCTACCATGCCAGGGTCGGACAAGCTGAGTGCCGTTTTAACACCGTTGTGTTCGGCGGTTTCACGAGCCTTGATGGCAGCTGCGCGTCCAGTGGGGGAGGTGACCAGATATCCTTCCATGTACAGATACTGAGAGTCCTGGATGGCCGCCAAGTGCAACTCTTTTTCTGACAGGGTTTCACTGATGCCGAGGAAGGTGTTCATGGTTCTTTCCGCATCGGGGGTAATCATCACCAGACACTTGCCGGTAATGCCTTCTTCTTTTTCGCTGTGAAAGTTTGAATCAACACCCGCATCTTTTATGTCTTCGAGATAAAAGTGGCCGTTATCATCGTTGGCAACCTTGCAGGAGTAGAAGGTGTTACCGCCAAAATAGCTGGTGGCGATAATAGTGTTGGCAGCCGAACCTCCGCTGGTGCGTTTGGAGGCCACCAGGTGTCCCTCCAACTCTTGGATTAGTTGATGCTGGCGTTCTTCATCGACCAGGGTCATCAGGCCTTTTTCGATGCCTGTATCGCTCAGAAACTGATCTTCTACCTCGATCTCGGTATCCACCAGGGCTGCACCGATGCCGTAGACATGATATTTTTTCATTATTTTGTTATCCGTATTTTTCAAGATTGAGTCACAAGGCCTATATTATCGATGTTATGGCCGGGAATGCAATCTGTGTTACCCTCAGCGCCTTGATTTTATGGGGTTGTTTATTGATGGCAACAAAAGCGCGTCGCAGTACCACCAAGGCTAAGCGAGACAGTAGCGGCAAGAGCCGCAGTAAAAAAAGAAAAAAAGTTAGCCGTAAAAAGAATCAACCCTCTTATTTGCGCTTTGTTTTGGGTCGCTTGTTACTCGTCTTTATTATTCTTCTCTCAGGGACTTTGATCTATCTGGATGCCTGGGTGCAAGATGCTTTTTCAGGGAAAAAATGGGCGATTCCAGCAAAGGTATATGCTCGCCCACTTGAGCTTTATACCGGTTTGCGTCTCAGTCCTGAGGATTTTCAAGCCGAGCTGTTGGCCTCAGGTTATCGATTTGGTGATGGCCGTAAGCCCGGCAGCGTAGAAAAACAGGGTGATCAGTTCCAGTTAACTACCCGGGGCTTTCGTTTTTGGGATGGTGAAGAGCCCTCACAGAACCTGAGGGTTAGTTTTAATCGCCAGCGTGTGGAGGCCGTATACAACCGTGCGGGCCAGCCCTTGAATATTGTGCGTATTGAGCCCTTGCAGATTGGCGGTATTTATCCTGCTCATAATGAGGATCGCTTGCTGGTGCAACTGGAGGAAGTCCCCGAAGGTCTTCAGCAGGCGTTAATAGTGGTTGAGGATCGGGAGTTTTACCAGCACTACGGCATCTCGCCGAAATCAATTGCTCGGGCGATGCTGGTGAATGTGAAGTCGGGACGGCTGGTGCAAGGTGGCAGTACCTTGACTCAGCAGTTGGTGAAAAACTTTTTTCTCAGTAGTGACCGTACTCTGTTGCGCAAGGGTGTAGAGGCGGTGATGGCTTTGTTGCTGGAGCTGCATTTTGATAAGGATGAGATTTTTGAAACCTATCTGAATGAAGTGTATCTGGGGCAATCCGGCCCTCGCTCGATTCACGGCTTCGGGCTGGCTAGCCGTTATTATTTCAGTAAATCCATTAGCGATTTACGTCTTCATCAATATGCACTGCTGGTTGCCTTGGTAAAAGGCCCCTCCTTTTATGACCCCTGGAGAAATCCTCAGCGTGCCTTAAAGCGGCGCAATCTGGTGATTGATCTGCTGGAACAGCATGGTGTGGTAGAGGCGCGCGAAGCGAAATTTGCCAGACAGCAGGGTCTTTCCGTCGGTGAGCGCTCGTCGCGCTCGCGGCAAAGTTATCCTGCTTATCTTGATTTGGTGCGAAGGCAGTTGCGCAAGGATTACCGTGAGGAGGATCTGAGTTCAGAGGGGCTGCAGATATTTACCAACTTTGATCCTGTGGTGCAGTGGAAGGCTGAGCGTAGTCTCAGTCAGACGATTGCTCGCCTGGAAAAATCGAAAGGCCTAAAAGACGAGGGGCAGGGAAAGCATCATGACAGTAGAATAGAGGGCGCCGTTGTTGTCACTAGTATAGAAAATGGCGAGTTGTTGGCTGTCGTTGGCGGTCGAGAGCCGCGTTATGCCGGCTTTAATCGTGCGCTTGATGCCCTGCGCCCGATTGGTTCTCTGATTAAACCTGCCGTTTATCTAACCGCGCTGGAGGACTCCCGGCAATATACCCTGGCCAGCATGATTAGTGATGCACCGGTGGCGGTACAAGGGGCGGATGGCAGCATGTGGGAACCGGCGAATTTTGACCATCGGGATCACGGTGAACTGCCTTTACATCGATCCTTGGCGCTTTCATATAACCAGGCCACCGCCAGGCTAGGGATGATGATAGGGCTGGAGAATGTTCTTGATACTTTGGCGCGCCTGGGGATTGAGCGGGAGTTTTTACCCGTGCCGGCTTTATTGCTTGGTGCGCTAGAGTTGTCGCCCTTTGAAGTATCAATCATGTACCAAACGATTGCTGCGGGCGGTTTTCAAAGTCCGTTAAGGGCGATACGCGAAATATTGGATAAACAGGGTCAGCCGCTCAAGCGCTATCCCTTGAGCGTTGAGCAAAAAATCTCACCCGAAGCCGTTCATTTGCTGCAATATGCCCTGCTGGAAGTGATGCGCGAGGGTACCGGTCGCTCGGCTTATCAGGTGCTTCGAACTTCACAAACTGTTGCCGGAAAAACCGGCACCTCTGATGAGCAGCGCGATAGCTGGTTTGCCGGCTACAGCGGTGACCGTCTGGCGGTTGTCTGGTTGGGTCGCGATGATAACGGTGTCACACCGCTGACTGGCAGTAGTGGAGCCTTGAAAGTCTGGCGTGATTTAATGTTTAAGTTGAGTGAGCGTAGCGTGGTTTTTAATAAACCTGAGGGTGTTGAATATTTTTGGGTGGATGATCAAAGCGGCCTGCTGAGCGCCAAAGATTGCCAGTACGCGAGATATTTACCCTTTATTATTGGTACCGAGCCCAAGCGGCAAGCAGCCTGCAAGGCAAAGCCTGGTGCGGTATCAAGCTGGTTACGTAGCTGGTTTAAGCAATAGTTTATATATGAATGTTTATGAATTTCGGAATGAAGATGATTGAAAAAAAATACTTGGCTTGTATGACTTTGTTCATGCTATTGGCACTTGGCGGTTGTAGTACTACGAGCAGCAGGCTGGACTCAGGTGGGGCTGATGTGGATGTCGAGGCAGCCGTTGAGCCGATGGTGCTGCCCCCGCTATCCAGTCCTGAATCAAGTAGCAGGGATAAAGATGAAAATCCGGCTGTGCTAACTTTGTTGGCAAAAGCAGAACAGAGCCAACATAGTGGTGATGTCAATTCGGCCATGGCGCATGTTGAGCGCGCACTGCGCATTGATCCGCATAGCTCTGCTGCCTATTATCAGATTGCTTCATTGAAGTTGCAGCAGGGTAAGGCGCATGAAGCTCTGCAGTTGACGCAAAAGGCGCTGAACTTTGAGTCCGCCTCCAGTGGCTTGCAAGTTGACCTGTGGGAGTTGGTGGCGGTGTGTAACGATTTGCTGGGTGATAGTCATGGTGCTATGAGGGCGAGGGAACGAGCCGAAATGCTGAGATAAGGATAAAAAAGCGAAGGGAGGACAGCTTGCCAGTCTCCCTCTTGGTGTCTGATGTTAAAGCCAAAAATCAAAAACCGAAGCGAATACCAATATCATAGGCATCAATGCCACTATTAACGGATTCGTCAACAATTTCTATTTTTCGAAAGCTTTGCCAGCTAACAGTAATGTCCATGTGTTTCATCACAGGAAATGCCAGTCCTGCTTGATAGAAAAAGCCAGCATCGCTCCCGTCTGCAGCTCCAACTTCTGTGTCGATGTTATAGGCCCCGAGCTTTGCGAACACCTTTGTTTTGCCAACGAACTGACCTTCAAAGGCTAATCCGAAATGAAGGCCGTTGTAATCCACTTCTCTCTTGTTTTCGTCATCCTTTATTTCAAAGGAGCCGAAGTCAGTGTAGCCGAGTTCAAGGCCGAACCAGTCGGTGAACATGTAGCCTGCATAGACTTGAGCGTTAACATCGCTTTCAAGTTCAACAACATCCTTATCGGTATCTATATCGGAGTAGCCGCCTTGCAAACCAAGAAAGAAACCCTGGCCGGCAAATACTGCCGGGGTTAGCAATGCCGCTAGAAAAAAGGCGCATGTGCGAGAAAATATTTTCATCGAAGGACTCCGTGTTCCTGCTGATTAGATGAGTTGTGGATTGTTTCTACTTCAGTTTATTCTTCACTCACTTATTGAACGAGAGTGTCTCCGGATCCTGACTGAGCTTGTACATCGCAGATCCCCACTTCTTGGAAGAAATCCGGTGTTTTAGGGTTCGCTATTGGATTTAAGGTGCAGTTAAGCCCGAAGTTAAAGTTTAAGGCGGTGTTGTTATCTCCGGCGGCGGATACCACACCACTTATGGAGCGGCTTTCACCGCAGGCTTTAACGATAACCGTGTAGTTGGTGTTTAGCTCATCTTTTCCTTCCGGGTTGGTGTCGCCGAGAAAATAATCAACTTTAATGACGTAACTGCCATCTTCGGCATCGTCAATGTAACGAATATTTTCCGTGCCATAGCCGTCGATGTCATCTCGGTCCAGTCGTTGGATGCCATTGGATGAGCGGTTGTCGTGCTTAATGAGTTCGCCGTTGGGTTGGGTGAGCCAAAGATCCAGGTCGTTGGGCTGATCCCACAGCAGGGTAACCTGTATTTGTCCGCTGCCGATGCTCTGTGGTACCAGTTGTGCGACACTGGAGCCATCGCCAAAGGAGATTTTCTGCCAGCGGCTGGCATCGTTAGCACCCTCGAAGTTGCCGGCGCTAAAGTCAGGCGGGGTGCTGCCGTCAGGGATAAAGAACATCAATACATTTAGATTAATTTTTTGTGCTACACCGCCTGAAGGTTCGGCCCAGTCGGCATCAATTAAGGGCAGTGCTACGCCCTCGGCTGGCCAGGGGCCCCAGAGCTTGATGGCGCTGCTGTCGCCATCTAGCGGCACATAAAAATAACTATTGGCACCTTCAGCCTGAATAAACATTGCTGCTGGCACCATGTCAGCGGTTTCGTCAGTAATGGTAAAGGGTACGTCAATGGTGGATTCATCCCAGACGATAAATTCGGGGACGGATGTAAACTCCCCCGTGATGGATGACAGATCAGGCGCAGGAATGGTGCCGCTAACCCTGGAGCCAGTTTGAAAACTTATGGTATCCCATAGGGTGTTGCCGTTATCAATGGTGCCTGTTGCCCGGTCCCCTTCGGAGGGCTCCGGTGGTGCCTCTGGTATTGGCTGTGTGCTCTCGATGCACAGGTCTTCATAGTCAGCCGGGCTGCCAATTTTCTCTGAGCAAGCTAGCAGGGTTGATATTGCTAGCAAACCCGCAAGGACTTGAATTGTCTTTACACTAGCCATTGTTGTGTCTCGTTTGATTAAATGAATAGGGGTGGCAGTAGCCGGCTAACGGTGAATTAAAAGTCAAACCGGATGCCGAGCTGATAAAGGTTAAAATCAGTTTCTTCATCTACTTTGTAGTAGTTTTGCCAACTGGCGGTGATGGCTACATGATTAACCACCTCTTTTGCCAAGCCTGCAGTATAAGTAAACCCTGTTTCATGGCGATCTTTATCGCCTCCACAGTTGGTACAATTTGCGTCAATAGCGGTGTAATAGAGGCCCAGTTTTGCAAACACCTCAATATCCCAGCCAAAATCGCCATTCATGTTCAGAGTCAGATGACCTGCGGTGAGGTCGACGCTATTATCGCCACTCTTAACATCAAAAGTTCCCATGTCGGTATAACCTGCCTCGACACCGAGCCAGTCAATAAAGTTGTAGGCAACGTAGGCTTGAGCGCTGGCGCTGTCATCGAATTCGCTCCACTTTATGTCTGCATATCCCGCATTCAGGCCCAGCTGCAGGCCAGTTTCGGCTAGACTTACCTGCGTCCACGACATGCCGATAATCAGTGGCATGGCAATTAAGCTCTTCCAGGTTTTCATATGGGATTCCACCCTAAGAATTTTTATTAATTTTAAGAGCTTAGCAGGTGAATTTAAATCTTTCAAAAAGTCCAGGATTAAGGATTAACAAATTGTGAGCTAGGCACAGTTTGTCTTATGATATTAGGCAGGCTTATCAGGGTGTTTAAGTTTAATAGCCCCGTTATTTTGAGATTCGAGAATATGAGTACCATATTAGGCATTCAACACCGTTTAAAGCATCATCGGCCCCGCAAGGTGCCGGGGCGGCGGTTTTTGCGTCGCTCTGCAGTCAACCTGTTGATCAAGGAGGATGAAGATCAGGGGCTAATGGTGTTAATGATTCAGCGTGCGGTTCATAAAAAAGACCCCTGGTCTGGGCATATGGCCTTTCCGGGTGGGCGTATGGATAAAAGTGATCGCAATATATTGGCGGCGGCGCAAAGGGAGCTTGAGGAGGAGGTTGGTGTTGACGGGGGAGAGCACACGGAATATATGGGTAGACTCTCCGATCTGTTGACTCGCGCACATTTGCTGCGCCGCCCGATGACTATTAGTCCTTTTGTGTTTTCGGTAGATCAGTTGCCGCCATTGAACCCGAACTATGAGGTGGCGGATACAATCTGGATACCACTGAAATTTCTGGCAGATTTGCGCAATCGGCAAACGATGCGGTGGCGACACATCACCCTGCCTTGCTATTTTTACCAGCAAAAGCGCATATGGGGGCTTTCCCTGAGTATGTTAGATGAGCTAATTGGTATTATGGATGGCTCGCTGAATCAGCCCCAATATGGGGCTCTGTATCAAAATAAACAGCCAAAATAAACAGTCAAAATTAAAAGTCTTAGCCTCTTAGTGTTTTTTATCTTCAACAGTGACCAGTGAAACATTGTATACACCGGCTTGTCTGGCTGAATCTGCAACACCTGCATAGGTTTCGGCATTGGAGTTTTTGTGAGCCTGGATGATCACTGCCGCTTGTGGGTTTTCAGCATGCATGCGTTCGACATTGGCGCGCACAGAGCGTATATCGGTACGCCGGCCATCTAGCCAGATTTCATTGCTGGAGGTAACTTGAAAGACAATATTGGCGCTATCGCTTGGGTTTGAGGGTTCGCTGGACTCAGGGCGGTTAATTTCAATGCC
>JAUXDF010000035.1 GCA_030618505.1 Spongiibacteraceae bacterium
GGGTGCTTTATAAGAAACTTCCTACCTTTTTCCGGGTCATTATCAAGGTTAACGGCGATCACTTCAAAACCCCGAGCGCTTAACTCCGACCTTAACTGGTCAAGCAAGGGCATTGAGGTGCGGCATGGCTTGCACCATGAGGCCCAAAAATCCAGGTAGATAACTTTTCCCCGTTGCTGGCTTAGCTTTTCATCCGCTTCCTCTACAGCAGTAAGGGAACGAAAAATAAAGTCAGGGGCAGGTTCACCAAGGCTAAGTGTTGGCGGCATTCTGCCCACCGGGGCCTCATCATCAACGCAGGCTACAAGCAGCAACAATAACCCTAGCAATACTGCGTTTTTAAAACTTATCTCTCTTACAAACACCACGTTACTGATTTCCCGCTCTTAATTGCATACCACATATTAACGCATAAAATCACTCAACTCGTTGACTTTAATTAAGTACAACATTGCGCTTCACTGTTAATATGGCACAATATTCCTCCATAGTGCCCACAAGGGTAAATTCGATACACTCATAGAGATTTAACAGACGAGGCAAACAATTGGAAATTCTATTATTTACTATGGTCGGCATCATTCTTTACGTCACCTCCGATGCTATCGTAAAAGCGATTGAAAAAAAGCGAGGTGAATTATTACCCAATAGAAGCGTGATATTTTTTGGCATAATTCTTGTGATGTCAGTGGTCACTTTTAATCTTCTGAAAGCATATGGCCCACAATTGGGGCTTTTACCCGCATCTGAACCAGCTCAAGAAAAATTGGCGCCTGCACCTGAACAGACTGATATCCCACAAGCTGTTCCAGTTATAACGGCTCCCGAACAAAAGTAGCCCACTTCCCAAAGCCAATAACTGTAAAACCATTATTCGCCAGTAGAAACAGCAGATCCGGTTGAACTTGTATCTTCTGTTAACTCTTCTGGCTCACTTGAACCAATAATAATAAATTTCTTGGTATCAGGATCAAAATCGACCACCAGTATGCCGCCTGAAACCAGGTTGACCTTTGTTGTTTCCTGGTAATTATAATCATCCAGGTCACGATGATCTTTCAAGCGCGTGATGATTTCATGCTCACCCGCTTCAACCAGAAACCTGTGATAAAGCTTGGCTCTGCCATCATTATTAATACCCGCAGGCTCAACAATCTGGTGATACACTTCCTCACCATCCATTAAAAATTGCACTTCGATAGAAGAACGCTCACGGGGACATACTTTTGCCAGACGCATATTAGGCGGTAAGCGCTGTAACTCTTCATCCGACATTATTCTACACTCACCAATTATTTGGCCAGTATGACGCAAGCTAAGCTTCACCGTAGCTTGCCCTTCAGGTACACGCGTATAGGCAGGCTCTGTTGAAAAGAAACCAATAAAAAATATAAAGGCTGCGTAAACTACGGCCTGACCATAGTAACGCTTACCTTTTCTTATTACTGCTATAGGCTCCATACTTTCGGCCCCTTTACCTTTGACCAGAGATTCCTTAAAGCTATCAATCTCTTTCTCAAGGTTTGCCTGCTCCATTGGTCCAGCCCAACGCACATGCACATTATTGCCATTTTTGGCAGCAGTGGTTCTTAAACGCGGAAATCTCTCTCCCTGCAAGCGCTCTTCTACCCATTCATTACCGGAACGGAAAAAACAGTTTTCAGTGCAGCAACCAGTCACCAATACTCCATCAGCCAAATCTTTACGCAGGATATAGTCAACAAACGAAGGAGGCAAAAATCCAATACATGGCAAACTTATTTGCACTGAATTTTCTTTATTGATTTTTTCCACAGCCGCACCATGATCACAACCAAAAACGACTACACGACCATCGCCCTTTAATTGATCAAGCGTATCAAGTGTACCGTGCTTAAATTCATCAAGGGTAAATGAAGGAATACCAATTCCGCTTTTGAGCTCCTCGACATGCTGAAAGGGTGTTGCTGTAGGGCATGAGCCACTACAAATACCACATGATGTACACTTATCAGCATTAACCACCGCCATGCGCTCACTCCTTCCATTCGGATGGGGAACAAAATCTATAGCACCATAAGGGCAATCCTGGTCACACCAGCCACAGCCATTACAATGATCAGGATCTACAACGGCTACCGGTTCTTTTTTGACCCTCACCGCCAATGGCATCACGCAAAGACCTAATGTTATTACCACCAAAAGCATCCACACATAACCCGCACCCCATATATCGATTAAGGGGTAGAAATTCAGAAAGAACCAATCCATCGGTATCTCAAGCTGGGTACGACTAAGGTCTGCCGGTTCTGCGCTTACAGCAGGCTTTATTAGTGAAAGCACGACAAATGCTGATAGCGTACCAATCGCTAAACCACGAGGGGGGTTCGATTTGGCATTAGTGATTCGGCTAATGTGAACAAACATAGCCAACATCATGAAGAGGGGTATCCCTATATGCAGAAAGACCAACAAAGAAAAGAAGCGGTCACTGACACTTTCATTGGTCAGAAAGTTGCGTGCCATTGGGTCACTAAAATTAGGCAGCCAGTCCAGCCACTCGGAAGTAACTACCGCTACGTATTGTGCAAACTGATCCCATACCAACCAATAGCCACCAATAGCTGCAGCAAACATTACCCACAACAGCGGAACGCCTGAAACCCAAGAAAACCAACGCACCCCCGTATAACGCCCCAAAGAAAACTCTCTGATTAAGTGCAAGGTAACGGTCACTGCCATGGCATCAGAACAGTAACGATGCAGACTACGCATCACGCCACCTAAATACCACTGTTCATGGGTTAACGCTTCAATAGAGCTGTAGGCACCAAAAATACTGGTTTCAAAAAAGATAAACAGGTATAGCCCGGTCGCTCCAATTATCCAAAAGAAAAAGAAGGACAAAGCACCCAGATGGTGAAACGGATTCCAATCATCATCAAAAATATAACTATATCCGGCTTCCACACGATCAAACATCGAATGTGTTGCCTTTTGGATTGCAGTAAGCATTACAACTACCTCATGATCTGCTTAATATCCAACTATAATAGTCGGAAATAGACTTACAATAAATTGATCTCCGTCAGTGATGGATAATTTGCATCAATAAGAGATTATTTTTTCGAGCTAGCCGTATGACGCCACTCACGAACTAGCAGATAAAGAAAAAGAATACCCAACAGGGTACCAACAAATAACCCAACAAATATTGTGTAATTATAACGGTAACGATCCTGAGCAGGATCATAGAATGTACAAAACAGATTTATCTTGGCTGTAAGCCCTTGAAACAATGAGTGCTCGGAAGACCCCCCAAATACCAACTCTTTAATGGGCTCAATAAAGTTCGGGGTTTTGGGCTTCAATCCATAAACCTGACGATATACCTCGCCCTGCTTATCAAGAATGCTAACCTGAATAAGGTGATTAAACCCTGCAGCAGAAGGGGTATAAATAAACCCTAGATCACGGCTTAAGGCCTGTATAGTGACATCATCTGTTGCAAGGAAGTACCAGTTATCTGCACCTGAAGAATGTGCATCAGAAAAATTGGCCATCGCTGCTGGCGTATCATGTCGGGTATCAAACCCGATGGTTAATACATTAAAGCTATCTTCACCTAAAACATCACGCGCTTTTTTGACAACACGATTCAGGTTCTCTGTTATTGTTGGGCAGATATGATAACAGCTGGTGTAAATTAAGCTGACAATGACCGGCTTACCTAAAAATTCCTTTGAGTTTATATTCGTGCCATCAGGTAACTGAAAATTGTATAAGCCTACGGTTTTTCCCAATGCAGATTGACTAACTTCTAAGGCCTCTTCATTACTAAACTGCTTTATCTCTAAAGCCGTTTCATTTTTACTGCCATCACCATTAGCCATATCTCCATGATCCATCCCTTCATGAACAATAGCCTGATCAGTATGATCCATTTCCATAGTTTGACCATCATGCTGATTACTAACCACAGCCTCTTCGATCAAAGCCTCCTCAGATATAACCTTACTATCAGGAGTGTTATCTTTATTGATATTATGGAAAGGCTCGCCATAAGCGGCAGAAATGAATATCAAGTAAGCAAATACTGAAGAGGCTAATCGCATATTATCAAGAGTCTTTGAATAAACTATAGAAAATCGGACGACTGCCCGACTTTAACTCACAGCATAGTATCAAGCATTGCACCGACAAGCACAGCGGTTAATTGTACTAGTGATGAAAAGAAACAAGCCATTGCAGTTTGCTTGTTAGTATCCTTAATGAGAAGAAGGTTTTTATATATGAAAAAAGCGCCTCCAGATACAGCAAATACGAGATAGATGTAACCCATCTCAAAAAAGAAAGGCACTATCGAAACAGCCACGAGCAGTACAGTGTTAAATAGAATAATTTTTGCAGCCTTCTCGTCACCAACAACAACAGGCAACATAGGCACATTGGCAGCTTCATAATCTTTATGCAAAGCGATCGCCAAACTCCAAAAATGCGGGGGAGTCCAAAGAAATAACACCAAGGCAAGAAGGACCGAAGAACTACTCAGTGTTGGATCTGCTGCTGCTGAACCAGCTAAAACAGCAAAGCTACCAGCAGCACCACCAATAACAATATTCCAGGCAGTACGACGTTTAAGCCACAAGGTATACACAACCCCGTAAGTAAAAGCACCCAGAAACAGATGAACGGCAACTGCAGGGTTAAACATCCACCAGGCAACGCCTACCGAAAGCGCCAAAATACCAACAATGATAAATAGCCAAAGTGTATTGTGTTCGAGATCACCAGTGACAAACGGACGTGTTTTGGTCCGCTTCATAATTGCATCAATATCACGTTCAGCATATTGATTAAATGCACCAGCACTGGCTGAAGAAGCCAAAACCAGCAAGGACAAAACAAGAACCTCAGCAATTGTAAGGTCTCTTCCTGGCGTCACCGCAAAGCCCGCAATAGCTGTAATAGCCATCATTACACCGATGCGAAGTTTAAATACATCTACCAGTTGCGCCAACATGGAACAAATTCCTCAACAATAAACGTTGTATGAGCTTAAGAAAATAATGGGGCAGACAATCTGCCTACCCCACACTACATCGAACGACTAGCTCAATCCCCAAGTTTCTGCGAGATACTTCCAGTTAATGAAGTAATACAGAGCAAAGGCCAAGAGGAATACTGTATACAATACCATAGTACCAGGAATGGTATTTTTGGTTGTTTTATGAAGAGCATCATACTGCTCATCGGTAACCGCATCCACAATCAATGGATATGAACACTTCTCATTTTCACCCAGCTTCTTACCAAACAGCAGTGAACCTACAATTAGCAAGCAGAACATAGCTCCACCGAGACCTGCAAGAACAACACTCAGTCCGTTAAGAGACATCAATGACATAGCAGAAGCGGCAAACTCGTATGGCATACTGGTATCAGCAAAAGTAGCATCCCAGTGACGACGTGGTATACCCATAGTACCTGCGCCCATCATGAACAACGAAACGCCAGTCATACCCAAGCCAAATATATAAGGCTGAAGCTTACACAGAGGCATCAATATCAACTCACGACGGAACAGAATTGGCACTAACCAGTAAGTAATACCCATAAACGCCATTGTGGTTCCAAGAACAACAGTCGCATGGAAGTGACCAGGCACATAAATAGTGTTATGAATAATTAGGTTTAACTGCTCTGTACCCATCATTACACCAGTAATACCACCTAGGAACCCAAAGCCAAACAACGAGATCATGGTAGATGAGAATGTTGGATTGCCCCAAGGCGCCTTACGTAACCACTCAAACAAGCCATTATTATAGCCGCGTGCTCTTTGTGCAGCTTCCATAGCACCCGGCACAGTCAAACCATGAACCATACTAGCCATAACAGCGAGATACATTGCATAACTTGTGTTAAACATTTTCCACTCGGCGCTCACACCAGGATCAACCAATAGATGGTGAGCACTAGCTACCTGCAGTACAGCAATGTAAAGCAAGAATGCAAAACGGCTAACCTTCTCTGAAAGAGGGCGTGCACCAAACATAATTGTTCCAACCAGGTACCAAATTGATACATGAGCACACACATTAATTTGCTGTGATGAGTGACCAAACGCCCACCAGATCAAACGATAGACACCAGGATCTATTGTGCTTATCAGACCAAGCTGCCACAAGAAGGTAGGTAACAGAACCAACGCACCCGATACAATAGTGAAAACAGCAATAATACAAGCTGTTAAAGCACCAAAAGCAACCAATGGAATAGAACCTTCATAGGTTTTCTCTTTCTGGGCAATAACCAGCGTTCCAAGAAAGATAAAACAACCCACCAATGCACCCACTGCAAATAATATAAGCCCCAGATAGAAGGACCAATGTGCCGGCATCGGAGCATATGACGTCATCATTACAGCAGAGTTAAGCTTCCAGACTGCAAAGTTATTCATTAATGCGCCAACAATCATTAGCGCAAACCCACCCCATGCAACCTTTGGCATTGCTAAACGACAGCGTAATACTGTAGATGAGCAAAAATAAAGTACTGCGATTTCAAAAAAGATGATCCAGAAAATCAATACATTAATACCGTGACCGGTTAACGTTGTATAAAAATTTTGCGCACCCAAAAGGTGAACTTCAGGCCAGCGGGTTAGACCAACACCCAAGCCCATGACCCCGCCCACAAGCAAAAAAACCACCGCAGCAACTGCGTTTGCTTTCATTAGCTTTTCAGCTGGACGATCGATATGAAGACCTGTATCCGGACAGGTACGGAATTCGCTACTATTTGACATTACTTGCCCCCAGCTATTTAATTACGTGAATTTTGCCAACCATATTATGGTGACCAATTCCGCAATATTCATTACATATGATGGAATATTCCCCAGTCTTATTCGGCGTTACGTTTATCACATGCTCGTAACCGGGTAATACCTGGATATTCAGATTGACTGGCTGTAGAGAAAAACCGTGGTTCCAATCCATAGAATTAAGATGAAGACGGTAAGTTTGCCCTTCTTTCAATTCAAGAATCGGCCACCAATCCCATAAACGTGCAATCAGATAAACGTCAGAACCCACTGGTGGAGCCACTACTGGAAATTGACGAGTACCTTCAGTACGAATGGTATATTGATCAACCATTTTCTGAGTCTTCTCTTGATACATAGCTGGTGTTGTTCTGTATGTCTCAGTAGATAGGTTTTGCTCGCCGTATAAATGCCAGGCAGGCATCATGACAGTAAGAACAATACCCCAGATAACAATAATCCCAATCCAGATTAGTTCGCCTTTTTCAATCGGCTCGTTCCACCAGATTCGTTTTCCGGTAGGTGTAATACTTGTCATAAGTGATTCCTCCAGGAAATCCTATGTTTTTGTTCAGTTCTTGTCGATTAGCTACTTACTGGGCTATCGGTATCGATATCAGCTCCATAATTCCCCATATCAAATAGGTCACTGTTGGAACCAAGATGCCGATAAACAACAACAAGAAGTGGTTATCCAGAAGTTTTTGCATGAATGGAATATCATCATTATTTGGATCATTATTGGACATATTGACAGCCCCTCCGCTGTGAGTAATTTAATCGCTGGTTAATCGTTCCAATAAGGTTATCAGGATCTGTACCTCCCCCCTGAACGCCCCACAGACAAACAACCAACACCCTGCTTTCTTTCGAATCATCAGGGGATTGCGTGTACTTAATCTATTATAAGTCAAACAAACCCCACCAACTCCACTATCTGATGTACGCCAGTGATACTACAGCGCCACCCCCATTAACACCCAAAGCAAGCACCGGGATATAAAGGCGCATTCTAAATATATCTTTTAATACCATAAAGCAATAACTTCTTATAGGTGCGATAACATTGACCTCAATCAAATATGACCGCCCTATTCAGTAACACAAAGCCTATGCTTTTAATCGTTCGCTTACTGCACATTTTTTAAACAAGCTAAAATCTACCGTTTTTGCTTCTCTTTGCCGCTATAAATAACATCTGCAACTACATTTTCATTAAAGAGAAGCTCAGAAATCATATCTTCCTGAGCATCGTAGAGCGCCCCCCAATACTTCATCTGTCCACCGCAGACGCTAATCACCTTATTTTGCCAATCATCAAGCAAAACCCTGTGCGAGTCTTTTTCTGCAGCCCAGTCTTCTACCGCCTCTTTATGAAAGCCGTTTACATATACCATTTCACGACGCAGCAGCTCAAAAGCCCCATATTGCCTTTTGTAGTCGTTGATATTTATGGCTTTACCCTTCGCCGCTTTCTGCAACGCAGCGGGCAACAGTGCCTCAATCTTTTTAACCGTTGCCTCATCCAGCTCACGGTAGCCTGTTCGGAAGGTCGGCGTCATACGAGAGCACTGCTCAAAAATCAACTTGACCTCTCTCTCGCCCTTTATAATGGTGTAATCTTTGCTCTCCTCATCAGCAATAGCCGCAAGCGGTAACAATGACAGCAACAATACGATGGGTGAAAGCTTTTTCAACACGGCTCATTTACCTGTAATTTATCAATTAGAGTGCATCCAGAAATTAAAAAAAGAGGTCATGGCCAATGCAAATCTTGCGACTTAAAGGCCTTGAAAAGGCCTAGGAGCTAGATTTGCGTTGGCTATGACCGGATTTAATCTCCGAAAGCTACCAGTTTCTGGATGGGCACTAGTTAGGGGTGTTTAATTCTTGCTCAGCATCTCCTGCAATGACAATAAAGAATGAGTTCAGAGCAGGTTGAGCTGGTGCAATATCAGTATATTTGTACTGTTGTTGGCGTGTTATTCACGTATAATTCTCGACACTTTAAGTGAATCTGCCAATCGAATGGATTTTGGCAGGGCACGATTAAACGATAGTGATAAAAAAATAAAATAGACAACGATAATAAGACAGGAATATTTACCGATGGCCAATTGCGAACGGAGTCCCAGTTGCGGCTCCTTATACCGAACGCTTACTCATCTATTTCTTGCCAGTCTGGCATTCTTTTTCAGCGCTTTTACCGCAGCATCTGTACAACAACCTTCGACGATAATGCCAAATGCGTCAAAATCACTTCTCCTTGATATAACTAAAGCTGGCCAGCGTTTGGTCGCCGTAGGGGATTTTGGGCATATTCTTTACTCGGATGATCTAGGTAAAAACTGGCAGCAGGCAAAGGTGCCTACTCGTCAGTTGTTGACGGCGGTTTCTTTTGTCAATGCCAAAAAAGGCTGGGCTGTTGGACATGATGGTTTGATCTTGCAAACCACAGATGGAGGCGAGAGCTGGGTTATTCAATACAATGGATTGGAAAAACAGCAGCAGGTAAATCTGTCTGTAGCAGCATCGATGCAAGATCACCTAAAGGGTCTAAAAGATCAATTGGCATTATTAGCTAAAGATGACAGTGATTCGCGTGCTGCGCTTGAAGAGCAAATAGAAGAGGCAGGTTACGACCTTGAGGACGCAGAGGCGGCGCTAAAAGACCCTGTTAACACACCTCCGTTAATGGATGTGCTGTTTACCAGTATCAAGGATGGCTGGGTTTTGGGTGCTTTTGGTCAGTTTTTTCATACCGCCGATGGTGGCGTGAGCTGGGAGAGTTATGCTTCGCGCATTGATAATCCGGACGATTTGCATCTGAACGCCTTGGCAGCAGGCGGAGCAGGAGAGGTATTTATTGCCGGTGAAGCAGGCTTGGCATTTTTCTCTACCGATGGTGGTGAAAATTGGCAAACCAGTGAAATACCCTACGACGGCTCTTTATTTGGCGTGGTTAGTAGTGAAGATGGTGCTTACCAGGTTTGTTTTGGTTTGAGAGGAAATGTGTTTGTTTCACGCGATAAGGGCGCAAGCTGGCAAGCGCTTGAAGTTGGGACTGACTTTACTCTGTCCGGCGCTTTTCTGGCGGCAAACGGTTCCATCACAATAGTTGGCAGCGGTGGTTCGGTGGTTCATAGCAATGATATTGAGCAGCCCTTTGTCTCGTTTCAGCAGGAAAATCGCTTGGGTTTGAGTGGTATTGTTCAGGTGTCTGAGGGGCGGTACGTTGCTGTAGGGCTTGGTGGAATTTATCATCTTCACTTGCAAAAATAATGGTTAAAATTGAAGATCACGAAATAAGTCTGAATAAATAATTGATTGGAGAAAAGTTTGATGTCAAACGGCGAGGAGCTGACGACTTATCAATTTGGTAAAGAGGCCAAAATATACGAGCGGCTTATTTTTGATCACCGCATGTTGTTGTTGCTGTTTTTTGCGATAACCACGGCGCTGTTTGGTATTCAGGCTTCCAAGTTGAAGATTGATGCCAGTTTTGAAAAGATGATTCCGATGGAACATCCATACATCAAAGCGATGTTTGAGCATATTGATGATATAGGTGCTGGTGGTACGCAAATTCAGATCTCGGTTGAAACAACCGAGGGTGATATTTTTGATGCTGACTACATGGAAGCTTTGCGGAAAATCAGTGATGAGGTTTTTTACCTGGAGGGCATTGATCGTCGTAGTCTGATGTCTTTGTGGACGCCCAATGTAAGGTGGACGGAAGTTACCGAGCAGGGTTTTGAGGGTGATTCAGTTATTCCTTCAAATTATGATGGTTCCGAACCAACGATAGAGGCGCTTCGACGTAATGTTTTACGCTCTGGTCAGGTGGGGCGCTTAGTTGCTGATAACTTCAAGTCTACTATTGTGCAGGTTAATCTTTTTGACCGTGATCCGGAGTCTGGTGAGCCACTTGACTACGGTCAGTTTTCTGCGGATCTGGAAGAAAAAATCCGTGATCGATACCAGAACGATAAAATAAAAATCCATATTATTGGCGTGGCAAAAGTCTTTGGCGATTTGCTTGAGGCATCAATGTCAATTGTGCTTTTTGCTGCGATTACTTTTGTGGTTACCGCCATTTTGCTTTTTGGCTACTCGCGCTGCTTGCGCAGCACTCTTGCTCCTTTGCTCTGTTCCGTGATCGCGGTGGTATGGCAACTGGGTTTGTTGCATACCCTCGGTTATGGGCTAAATGCTTATTCCATGCTGGTTCCCTTTTTGGTGTTTGCCATTGGGGTGAGTCACGGGGTGCAGATGATTAATGCGATCTCTATCGAGATTTCAAAAGGCGCAGACTCCTATCTTGCTGCACGTAGAGCTTTTCGGGTTTTGTATATTGCCGGAATGACGGCACTGGTAAGTGATGCGATAGGGTTTATTACACTTTATATTATCGAAATTGAAGTGATTAAAATTCTGGCGGTTGGTGCCTGCGTGGGTGTAATGGTTATTGTTTTAACCAACCTGGTATTACTGCCGATCATAATGTCCTATGTGGGTGTTTCCTGTGCTGGAAAAATTCATATTGAAAAGAAAAAGAAGATTAAACCAAAATTTTGGATGCTGCTGGCTAAGTTTGCTAATCCCAAGGTGGCACGGGTCTCTATTGTGCTTGCTTTGGTTGGTTTTGGGGTTGGCTATGTCGGAGGTCTAGACCTTAAAATCGGTGATCTCGACGAGGGAGCACCTGAACTGCATCCGGATTCAAGGTATAACCTGGACAACAAGTTTATCGTTGAAAATTATGCGACCAGCTCAGACATCATGATGGTATTGGTTGAGACTGATACTGAAGCTTGCTCTAAATATGACAATATGGCAAAAATTGATCGCTTTGGCTGGGAGATGGAAAATGTACCCGGGGTACAGACAGCCATTTCCTTGACCATGGTAACCAAGCAGGTATTGATGGGCTTCAGTGAAGGTAATATGAAATGGAGTAGCCTCAGTCGTGATCAGCGTGCAATTGATAGCACCTTTTTTGCTATCCCTTCACCGCTGGTAAATACTGACTGTAGCTTTGCACCGGTTATGCTGTTTTTGAAAGATCACAAGGCTGAAACGCTAAGTACTGTGGTCAGTGCGGTTGAGGCTTTTGCGGCTGAAAATAACGATGACAATATTACCTTTCGTTTAGGTTCAGGTAATTCGGGTGTTGAGGCGGCAACGAATCAGGAAATTGGTAAAGCACAGTCACGTATGTTATTGCTTGTTTATGGTGTGGTTTGTGTGCTGGTCTTTATCAGTTTTGGCTCTATTTCAACGGTTCTTTGTATTGTTATTCCGCTGGCACTGACTTCTGTCCTTTGCCAGGCGTTAATGGCTTATCTGGGTATTGGCGTTAAAGTGGCAACATTACCTGTTATCGCCCTGGGCGTTGGTGTTGGTGTTGATTACGGGATATATATTTACGGGCGGCTGGAGACTTTCTTGAAGCAAGGGCAGAACCTTCAAGAGGCGTACCTGAATACTTTGACGACAACCGGTAAAGCGGTGGGTCTTACTGGTATCGCTCTGGCTATTGGTGTTGGCACCTGGATATTTTCCCCCATTAAATTTCAGGCGGATATGGGCAAGTTACTGACCTTTATGTTCCTCTTGAATATGGTCGGAGCTATTTGGTTGTTGCCCGCTTTAGCGCACTTCCTTATCAAGCCTGAAAAAATTATGGCCAAGGCCGCACGTAAGAGTGAGCCAAAGAAGAAATAACACAACTACCTTCTTAGAAAGCAGTGCGCTCGCACGAGCGCACTGCCCGTAGGGTGCGGCCCCCGCACCTTCCATTTAAGCCTTTCCCCCTCAATATACTCAGAACTCAGCTAATATCCCTGTGATGAACCCCCGATTTTATCCTCTAGAAAAATAAACTCAAAAAGATTAATCCACTTTAGCTGCAAAGACTAAGGAGGGAGTGGTATTCTGCTTTTAACTCTCTCAGCAAAACTGAGTAAGGCTGTAATGAAATTAAAATACATTATTACGCTAGGCGTGATTGGGGTGTCTATCGCTCCAGCGCTGTTAAACGCTAAAGTTACCGAGCAAGAGGCGCAAAGGCTGAAAAAGGATCTGTCCCCCATGGGGGCAGAAATCGCGGGAAATGCTGATGGCAGCATCCCCGCGTGGACGGGTTCAATGCTCGGCCTGCCAGAAGGTTTGACGTATTCTGGCAGTGGTGATGTTTATCCTGACCCCTATGCTGAGGATAAGGTGTTATTTACTATTGCCGCCGACAATATCGATCAATACGCTGATAAGCTCAGCGAAGGTCAAAAAGCACTGATCAGGCAATACCCGAAAACCTTCAAAATGCATATTTATCCATCACATCGTGATGGGCGCTTTAATAAAAAAATAGAGGATCGCAGCTGGTATAACGCACTTAATACTGAACTTGTGAATGGGGTAGATGGGCTGAAATTTTATACCGGAGGTGCGCCCTTTCCAATTCCACAGCAAGGTGCTGAAGTAATCATGAATGCGCGGGTTATTCACCCCCATCCTGCCCAGGATGCTAAATTTGATGATGTTGCTGTTTTCAAAAATGGCGCTCGAAACTTTCGTCGTCAGCATATTATTGCTGATTACCCCTACGCCAATCCTGCTAACGAGATAGGAAAAGTCGATGCTGATATTAGTGTTAATGCCGGATTGATATTTGTCACGATTGAGGCGCCTGCCCGTGAGAAGGGTAAGCTAACCATCGTGCAGGAGCCGCTGGATGCGGTCAAATATAAGCGCAAGGCCTGGACCTATTTGTCCGGTACACGGCGTGTTCGCAGAGCGCCAACCATTGGTTATGATACGCCCGATGGCCCCGGTGGTTTGGTGACCATTGATGATATGCTTGGTTTTAATGGCGCGCTGGATCGTTATGAATGGAAGATGCTCGGCAAGAAGGAAATTTATATTCCTTATCATAACTACATGTTTGATGACCCCAAGCTTAATTATGACGAGCTGTTGATGGCCGGCCATGCAAACCCGGAGTATATGCGCTATGAATTACATCGTGTTTGGGTGGTTGAAGCCAACCTCAAACCTGGGGCAAGACATGTATACCTAAAGCGCCGTTTTTACGTTGATGAAGATAGCTGGCAGTTTGTTTTGTCCGAGAACTACGATGGTCGGGGCAGGTTATGGCGTGTTGGTATTCTTAATACTATTTATGACTATGCTGTTAAGGGCTTTATTAATAGGGCAGAACTGTTCCATGACTTGCAGTCATCGGCTTATGTGGCAACCCGCCTGGTTAATGAAACTCGGCCTACCAATTATGCGATGGAGCCTAAGGGTGCCCATTTCTATACGCCACAGAGTTTGCGTAAGCTGGCTCGGCATTAAGGAATATATAATTCTGTTGAGACTTCAAGCGCTAGACCTTCCTGTCTGTTCGACGTCAACTCCGCTGGTAAACCATCGCTACTGTCGCTGAATATCAGTCTTCAAGTATGTTGAAAAAGTCATTGGAGAACGGTCGGGGAAAGGTGGCCTTTTTGGCGGGAGGGAGGAATGGAAGCACCTGACAGGTACTTCCATTCTAATCATTTCAGACTTAGAAACTATACTTCATATTAAAAGAATAGTTGTCCCGATCATGGGTCATGGTCTGGAAGATATCGTCCTTATCACCATACATGGTGGCGTAAGAGATGCCTGCCTCAAATGCATCCAGATATTTCATGGTCAGTCCCAGTGCCGTAGTGCCCTGGTGGTTTTTATATCCTGTGAAGAACATTGCGCCATCGATACCGTAGGTGGTATAGAGAGTGACCACAAGATCAACTCCCTGGAAAACACTGCGGTATTCCGGCATAAACAGCAGGCTAAGGCCGCTACCATTGGCTGTGTTTTGTACCGCTAGCCGGTTCTTGCTCGCCTCAAAATCGGCCATGTCGTGTACGTTAAAGTTTTCGCGCCCGGGTATGTGCCAGGCAACAACTTCTGCGATCAGTGATGCGCTATCCCACAAGGCATTTGGCTCAAAGAGCATAATGCTGTTCACATGGGCATGCCATAATTCTTCTCGATCAGTGGTGCGGACAATATCACCACGCATAATAGGCGCATTTTCGCGGTAGCTGATTTCGCCAGATACATTGGCCTTGCCAACAACGGTACTGTAGCTCATGCCCCAGAGATGAATATCTTCAGCGTAGCTGATCTTGTAATTGAGTGGGGCAATATAGGATTGTATACCGGCTTCTAGCCCATCAGCTTTAAGTGTGT
>JAUXDF010000263.1 GCA_030618505.1 Spongiibacteraceae bacterium
TTGGCTTTGAAAGAAGAGCTGGAGAGGAATTGGTAGCGGGGGCCGGATTTGAACCAACGACCTTCGGGTTATGAGCCCGACGAGCTACCAGACTGCTCCACCCCGCATCAATAAACTGGCTTTTTCCTTCCACTTAAGCGTGAAAGGACGCGCATAGTAGTGTGCTGCCCCTTAAGCGTCAAGCATTATTTACTGCTTTGATTGAATAGTTGCTCAAGGGCATCGCGAAGTGTCGTACTGCAGTCCGGATCCCTTATTGCAGCCAAAATAAAAACCCTCAAATCCGGGATAAATATCAGATCTTTAAACAATTTTTCGAAAAGTATTTGCCCTTGATTATTTTTAGCCAGACATTCCAGATAAAGGCGGGTTAACTCGGGTTGCTGTAGATCTTCCCAGCAGCGTAGTGCGATGGCAATAAGCAGGTCGCTATCGTTATTGATCGGACTGTTTAATAAGCGAAGTATGAGTTGTTGGCGTAACTTTTTTGCTTTGCTGTTCGATATTGCCCGAAGCAATGCTGCCAGGGTCGGCATATCGGGTGTGTCTGAATGAATTAAGGTGTCGATCAATTTGATGACAACAGTGCTTAGTTGTTGTTCGATGATACTGTGTTCCATGCAGCAGCAAATAGCATGTAATGGTTCAGGGGGAAGCCTTGGCAAGGCTTTGCTCAGCAGCGGCTGGTAGGTTTTTTTGTGCAAGCGAGCGGTAAAATCGGCAAACCCCTGTAGGCCTAGTGACTGCCAGTCGACATCAGTTGCTGGCTTATCCTTGGCCATTTCTTTTAGGTAGCTTTTTACCGGTAGATAAAATTGTGAAGCCGCTTGATCGCTTCTCAGGTTAGCTTTGGCGTGAAAGATCGATTTTGCTTCCTGAGTTGGTGTAAATACCTGCGGGCTGCCCTCAAGAATATGCTCCAGTTTACCGCCTTGCTTTGCTGCCTTGAGGTTCTTTTCCAGTCGGCGCCCCAGATGCTGCAGAAACTCATCTCTCACATCAGGGATTAGTAGGCCTTGCTCATCCAAAGGGAATTGTAAAAACCAGACTAAAGGCGGCGAGCTTTTTTTGCCCTCTTGTCTATCCTGCAGTAGAAGCCCCAGCCACATGCTGCGTTGATAAGGGAGCGGGTAGGGAGTGTTCATCTGCTCTACATTGTCCAGCATGGCTGGCGAAAGCTCGCTGATTCTTCGGCCCATATCAAAGTAGCGGACATGAATATGAAGTTTTTCCAGTGTGTCGCCAAGTGTTAATGCTGAGCTGGTTTGGTGGTGATTCATAGTTGGTTTTTCAAAAGTGCTGTAGTTGGATGCCTATTTTACCGGCTGTCAGGGCATTTGTATCCGTTGGTGTCCAGTTGCCTGAAAACGGGATAATAAATGAATGCCTTGCACATTGTACTTTGTCTATGTTGACTATACTTAAAGTTGAAACGCCCATAATTTTGAGGGGCTATTGCCATCCACCTGTTTTTATTAAGCAGTGTCAATAAGATCGTACCAATTAATCACAACTGAGTCGGGTTATGTATACACTTGAGGATCTATCACGCTCCCCTAACGCATTGGCTGTTGATTACCGGCATTCTCACGTTGATAAAAGAGTAATGTTAACCGGCCACAGTCATCAGGCATCTCCTGACTGTAGTCTGCAAGGTCAAACCGAGGCCTGGATGTGGGCAGCCCACCATGTTGAAGCACGCTGGGATGAGGCCTTGGAGAAGACCTGGGCGGTGCGGGAGGGCTTTGGTGAGTTGATACACTGCGCGCCAGAGCGTATCGCTCTAGCCAGTAGTGTGCATGATCTGGTGGTCCGGTTTTTATCAGCGCTTCCTCTGAGCAAGCGGCCTAAATTGATTACCACCGATGGTGAGCACCCATCCATCAACCGACAGCTTTATCGGCTTATAGAACAAGGGGTTGAAGTGGTGACGGTGCCGATGGATCCTGCGGCAACAGTGGTTGAGCGGGTGGCGGCTCAGATTGATGATTCGACAGCTGCAGTTTTTATCTCCTCGGTATTCTTTGAAACCGGCCATGTGGCTGTGGAACTCGATACCCTGGTACCAAGCTGCCAGAAATACGGGTGTCAGTTATTTGTTGATGCCTATCAAAGTGTTAACGTCCTTTCTTTTTCTGTGCGTGATTATAATCTGGAGCGTGCTTTTGTTGTTGGCGGTGGCACCAAATATTGCCAGCTTGGTGATGGTATCGCTTTTATGCATGTGCCTGAGGGTTATAAAGGGCGCCCGGTTGTTACTGGCTGGTTTGGTACCTTTGATACTCTGGAGGATAACCCGGCCGCTCAACCTATATCTTATGGAGATGATCATCAGTTGTTTGATGGCTCAAGCTATGATCCTACGTCACATTATCGTGCTGTCCATACCTTTGACTATTTTCGCAGTAAAAAGCTCACGCCTGAGTTTCTTCACGATGTAAATCACCATCAATTACATTTGTTGGAAAAGGAGTTCAGGGCTTTTGACTTTGATCCCAAGCTCATCAGGCTAACCAATGATGTTGAGTATTTGGGTGGGTTTATCTCGCTGGAAACCCCAAAAGCTAAAAAGCTGTCTGAAATGCTGCGTGATGTCGGTATTCATACCGACTGGCGAAAAAACTGGCTGAGAATGGGGCCTGCGCCTTATTTGAGTGATGAGCAGTTACTTGATGGTATTGCCGGTCTGGAAGAGATGGTACGCAGATTGATCTAAGCGCCCTTTATTTGTAGCCTTGATCAGTGTGTCCCGTGAAACGTTTTGGGTACAGTGCGACCCACGTAGTGTTTTGGTCGTGAGCCTGCGAAATCAGGGGGTTTACTGAATGGCGCTGGCATACGCCCTACGAATTTATTAAAGATACTGCTCCACAACATTTCTTGTATTTTTTACCACTGCCACAGGGGCAAAGGGTATTACGCTCAGGTTTTATCGCCGGCAGCTCTTGTCCTTCATAGAAATACCAACGGCCATCATGTTTTTTAAACTGTGATAACTCGTGGTGTTGCTTGAGCTGCCCGTTTTGCAGGTAGCTGGCGAGAAACTCTACCTCGCCAGATTCGTCTGCCTCTGTCCCTGCTGTACATTTAATAATGATAAGTTGACGCCAATTTGTGTCTTCAGCCCAGTTTTTAATATCCTGTTTATTGTGTGAAGCGCGGGTGTCGGGGTGGGTGCTATCCAGCAGGTAGTCGATGGCTTGAGTGGCATAGGCACTGTAGCGAGAACGCATCAGTTGTTCTGCTGAAAGGGCCTGTCGGGAGCCCTCAATTAACGACTTGCAGCAATCGCACCAGGCTTTTCCGCAATGGCAGGGGCACAGTGCTGGTTTCATAGCAGGCTCGTAATAGATGACTTGAGGGGTTTTTTCTTGTATGTTGCGACTGGAATTTAGGCGCTAGCCTATAGGAATTCATAATTGTAACAATATTCGCTTAAGAAATGCTGCCCAATGGATAAATTCAAAGATATTCGCCCTTACCATGATGAGGAAGTACGTCCGGTACTGGATGCTATTCTCAATAATGATGAGTGTATTGCCGGCATTGCCAGGTTGCGTTTTCCTAAAGCGATGGATTATTTCCCCCGCTTGCTAAAAGCTCTGGTGCGTTGGGTGTTGCGCCGGCAGTTGCGTAAAGTGCAGGATGTACAGGGTTTTCAGGACGTGGTTGAGCGTTATATGACGCATATGATTAAAACCACCAGTAGTCAGTTTACCGTCTCCGGCACCGATAAGCTGGATGCTCGACAAGGCCATCTTTTTTGCAGTAATCACCGTGATATAGCTCTTGATCCTGCTTTTGTTAATTATGCGCTTTATCACAATGCCCACGGCACGGTTCGGATTGCGATAGGCGATAATTTGCTGACCAAGGATTATGTCTCCGACCTGATGCGCTTGAATAAAAGTTTTATTGTTACGCGCTCGGTTACCGGACGTAAGTTATTTGCGGCATTAAAAAATCTCTCAGCTTACATTCGTTTTTCAGTGACAGAGGATAATCATAATGTCTGGATTGCCCAGCGCGAGGGTCGGGCAAAAGATGGCATTGATAAATCTGAGCCTACCATCATTAAAATGTTTGCCATGAGCCGTACAAAAAGCGCCCCTTTTGCTGAAGGCATTAATGAGCTGCATATCGTGCCGGTTTCCATCTCCTACGAATATGATCCTTGCGATCAACTAAAAGCCAATGAGCTTTATCAGATGGCGGAGCAGGGTGATTATGAAAAAGATGAACATGAAGATATAGTCAGTATCGCTCTGGGGATCTCCGGGCAAAAAGGCCATGTTCATGTGCATTTTGGCGAAAAATTGCAGGCCGATTTTGAAAATGCTGATGAGGTTGCCGAGCAGCTGGATCAACAGATTATTAAAAATTATGTGTTACACCCGAGTAACTACTTTGCTTATCAGAAGTTACACGGTGAATTCCCCGAGGGCGTTTATTCGGATAAGGGTTTGGCCTTTGATAGCGCTAAGCTGGCGAGCAAGGCAAAAGAGTTTGATGAACGTCTGGCGAACATCCCTGCCGAGCAGCAGCCTTATCTACTCGCGGCCTATGCTAATCCTATTGTGAGTAAACAGAAGTTAGGGTTTATGTGAGCCAAATGCCCCGTGTAGCTATGGGGCTTGATTTTGGCATTGCTGGTGCGGGGGCCGCACCCTGCGAATATTTACTTAAGGGGTCGGGTGAGATTAAAGTTGTGCAAGCGCTGTCATAAAACGCTGCTTTAGTGCTGGGTAGGCTGTAAAATTTACTGGCCCGCTGCAGTGCCACTCAATTTTCAAAGCTTCGCTTTCCTCTTGTTTGTTATTTTCTTTTCCTTGTCCCAAGCCGGCGGAAAGGCGGTTCATTTGATATTCCATACGACGCTTTTGATCTTCCGCAGGACTGTCTTGTTCGGTAAGAATTTCAGCACGGATGCATAGTGTGCGAAGATGGCCTTCACTCTGTTCGACATCCCCCTTATTGCTCAGGGTGTTTTGAAAACGCTGGTCAATGTTCTGCCACCACTCATCGTTAAGCTGCTCAGGTTTGTTCCAGTCTTGTGCTAATACGCCGCGCTGCTCATCATC
>JAUXDF010000172.1 GCA_030618505.1 Spongiibacteraceae bacterium
GCTGGTCAACGCAAATATTGCGACTTAAAGGCCTTGAAAAGGCCTAGGAGCTAGATTTGCGTTGGCCAGGAGCGGACTTAATTTTCGAAAACTTCCGGTTTCTGGTTAGGCACTAGCTAAACATGCCTTTAAACATAAAGAAGAACATAATGGCCAAGCCGGCACCGGCTGGCAGTGTCACTATCCATGACATAAAAATAGTGCCGATGACTCGCATGTTTAGCGCGCCGATACCGCGGGCAAAACCTACCCCCAACACCGCGCCTACCAGGGTGTGAGTTGTTGAAATGGGTAAACCGGTGCCTGAAGCAATCACCACGGTGGTGGCTGCACCGAGTTCGGCGGCAAAACCACGGCTTGGAGTCAGTTCGGTGATTTTCTTGCCAATGGTGGCCATCACTTTAAAACCGTAGGTGGCCAGGCCGATGACGATGCCCAGGCCGCCCAATAGTAATATCCAGCTCGGCATCGTTGACTTCATGCCGACAGCACCGGTTTTGAGCACGCCAACAATGGCTGCCAGTGGGCCGACCGCATTAGCGACATCGTTGGAGCCGTGGGCGAAGGCCATTGCACAGGCGGTGCAAACCATCAGCACCGCAAACAGGCGCTCAACATTGGCAAAGCGGTTTTGTTTTTCCAGTACTTCATCGCGTTTTATACGATTTAAAAAGTAGGAGCCAATCAGTGCAACCACGGTACCGCAAGCAATGGCCCAGCCGATACTTTCCATAAAACCGATGGTAATGCCGCTGTCTTTTAGCAGATGCTTGAGGCCTTTGCTGATGGTGACCATGCTGATCATAAAGCCGACGGCAAACATATACATCGGCACGTACTTTTTGGCATTCTTAAAGGGGTCATCGGTATCGAGGATTAATTTCTGCACACTTTTAAATAATCCGTAGGAGAGCGAGCCTGCCAGCACTGGGGAGACCACCCAGCTGGCGACAATCTTGCCTACCTTGCCCCAGTTAACCGCATCAACGCCAATGCCCACTGCAGCAAAACCAACAATCGCACCGACAATCGAGTGGGTGGTAGAGACCGGCCAGCCCATCAGGCTGGCAATCAACAACCAACAACCCGCCGCCAGTAGTGCCGACATCATGCCGTAGACCAATAGCTCCGGGGTGCCCGCCAGCAGCATCGGATCAATAATTCCCTTGCGAATGGTGGAGGTGACTTCACCGCCAGCCAGGTAAGCACCGGCAAATTCAAAAACTATCGCGATCATAATCGCTTGTTTGACGGTGAGGGCGCGGGAGCCAACCGAGGTACCCATGGCGTTGGCGACATCATTGGCACCGACACCCCAGGCCATAAAAAAGCCAAAAAGGCAGGCGAGAATTAACAGTAAATCGCCGTGTTGAGCAAGTACAGACATAATCTTTCTCCAGGCCTCAGCGCGCTATAAGTAGCTGTAAGCGACTACCAACTTTCTGGGCCCGGTCTGCGAGCTCCCCGATACCGTCGATAACCTTGTATAAGAACATCACATCAACCGGCGGCAGGTCCTTTTCCAGTTTGAACAACTTGGCCCTGATGGCTACCTGCAGCACATCGGTTTTGTGCTCCTGTTCATCCAGCTCACTAATCAGTTTTTCGATTACCTGAACCTCTCGGCCACTAAAACCGGCTTCAAGCAGTTCATCAAGTTCCTGGATAGCCTTGAGTGCGTAGGCAGAGGTGATAATGCATTCTTTAACAAACTCCACCATAGCGGGCGCCATATCTTCGGGAATGGCCATTTTTCGACCCAGCATCAACCCGGCGATATCCTTTGCGCTATTGGCGACTTTGTCCTGCATTGTCAGCAGTTCGAGCAGGTCTGACCTGGGCATCGGCATAAAAAGGCTTTTGGGAAGATGGATACGTATTTTCTTTTTCAGTACGTCTGCTTCATTTTCCAGGCTTTTGACGACCTTCTGTTGTTTCCTGGCTTCCTTCCAGTCACCTTCAAGTGCGAGCTCAAAAAAGGGCATCAGCGCCTCAGCGCATTGTTGTGCCTTGGTCATATGTTCCTGAATCGGTTTGATTGGGGATTGCCCAAACAGGTTGGAAAAGGGGTTTCCTCTGGCCATGATTCATGCTCCCGGTAGGATTTTTTCGCAAGTATATAGTAAAGATTTTATAACGTCAGGTACTCAAATTCAGGCAAATTATAAAAGCTGGATCTATATCAATATTACTTTCGTGAGACCTGTGTCATGCCTTTGATTTTGAATGGCATATACTTAACAGTTGTATCACAATAGTTAATGATTTTTACTGTCTGGCAATAGTTGAAAAGCTGCTTATGAATGACTTGGCAAAACAAACGGTAGCCGCTGATCGTGTACTGGATCTGCGCACCCTGCTCAATGACCTGAAAAGTGATGGGTTGATATCAAAGGAGGATGCCGATCGCCTCACCATCACTCCGAGAACAAAAGAGCAGGCTACCCAGCACCTGCTGGTGTTTATTGCTGAACAGGGGCTGATGGATCAGCGCAAATCAGGTAAACACCTGTCGATAGATTCGTTGGTTAGCTGGCTGGGAGACAAGTGTGGTCAGCTAAATTACCGAATAGACCCCTTAAAAATTGATGTTGCAGCGGTGACCGATGTTATGTCCTACGCCTTTGCCCAGCGCCATAATATATTGGCTGTGGAGGTGAGTGCCGATGAGGTGGTGATTGCCAGCCCCGAGCCTTTTGTCAGTATCTGGGTATCGCAGCTTGAGCATGTCACCCGCAAATCCATCCGCCGGGTGATCGCTGATCCGGCCGAGCAGCATCGCTACACAGTTGAATTTTATACCTTGGCGCGCTCCATTATGGGTGCCACTGGCGGTGATGGCGCCAAAGCGGTTGGCGGTGTTACCAACCTGGAAGCGATGCTGGAGTTGGGCGCGTTAAAAGACCCCGATGCCAATGATCAGCATATCGTCAATATTGTTGATTGGTTGCTGCAATACGCCTTTGATCAGCGCGCCAGTGATATTCACATCGAACCGCGCCGGGAAATGGGACATATACGCTTTCGTATAGATGGCGTGTTGCACTCTATTCATGAAATGCCCATGCAGGTGGTGGCGGCGGTTATCAGCCGGATCAAAACCCTCGGGCGATTAAATGTGGCGGAAAAACGCCGCCCCCAGGATGGCCGTTTAAAAACCAAATCACCCGATGGTGATGAGGTGGAGCTGCGCTTATCTACCTTGCCAACAGCCTTTGGTGAAAAGCTGGTGATGCGGATTTTTGATCCGGATGTCTTACTGCGCAGTTTTACTGAGCTTGGCTTGGCTGACCAGGATTACACCAACTGGCGTTCGATGACCACCCGTCCCGATGGTATCGTATTGGTGACCGGCCCCACTGGTTCGGGAAAAACTACTACGCTTTACTCTACCCTCAAGCAGCTGGCTACCAGCGAAGTGAATGTCTGCACCATTGAAGACCCCATTGAGATGGTAGAGGACAGCTTTAACCAGATGCAGGTGCAACACAATATCGAGCTGGATTTTGCCAGTGGCGTGCGCTCGTTGTTACGCCAGGATCCAGACATTATTATGATTGGTGAGATCCGTGATCTGGAAACGGCGGAAATGGCCATTCAGGCCGCACTCACCGGTCACATGGTACTTTCTACCCTGCATACCAATGATGCACCCACCGCAATCACCCGTCTGCTGGAATTGGGTGTGCCTTCCTACCTGATTAAGGCAACGGTACTGGGGGTCATGGCTCAGCGCCTGGTGCGTACCCTTTGTCCCCATTGCAAAGAGACCTGCAGTATTGATGCAAAGGCCTGGCAACAATTAGTGCATCCCTGGAAGCTGCCGGCGCCGGCAAAAATATGCCAGCCGGTGGGGTGCTTGGAGTGTCGTAATACCGGCTACATGGGGCGTCAGGGTATTTATGAAATATTACCCTTAACCGAATCTGTGCAAGAGCTGATCAATGAGGCCAATGATATTGATTTGCTTCGCAAGCAGGGTATCAAAGAGGGTATGCGAACACTGCGTTTAAGTGGTGCGCAAAAAATTGCTGCCGGGGAAACCACCCTTGAAGAGGTGATGCGGGTAGCGCCTTTGTCCCATGGGCGTTAGCTCTTTCCCATTTAATGGAATGGTCCTTTCTTCTTATTGTGTGCCCATCGTTCGGGCCTAGATTGTCTTGAGTATATTTAAGTTGTCTTGGTTTATCATCAATGCAATGCTGTTCTTTTGCTGCCAGAATCAGCGGATATCAATTTTAAAAACTTCGTAATTATTCAGCATAATGAAATAAACACTCTGAACCCACTATTTTCGTCATCCCCGAAGTGTTTTGTCGGGGATCCAGAGTCCTTCAAACTGGATTCCGGCTAAAAGACTACCGGAATGACGAACTTTGTGCCTTTGCTGAATAAGTTACAAAACTTCAATGAGAAGGAAAAGGCTATGGCGGCGTTGCCTGTCAATCATATTCCCCTGTGTTTGCATGACGAGATAAAAAACCTCTGGCAGCGAATAGAGCAAGAGGCTGAGGGAGAACAACTGGACTGGCTGAAAAAACAGTGTGTGGAAAAACCATCACTGGGCAAAGAGTTGGCAACAGCCATTGGCGGTAGCCGGTTTTTTGTCGATCAACTGCAGCGCCGTTTTTCCTTATTGCAGGATCTGGTTGACAGTGATGCCCTGTGGACAAAATACCCTAAAAACCACTATCAGGATTACCTGCAAAGTTGTCTGGAGCAGCTTGACGATGAGGCCGCCCTTAATCGGTGTCTGCGCCGTTTGCGCCAGCAAGAAATGCTGCGGCTGATTTACCGTGATTTTAATCGCCTCGCCAGCATGGAAGAAACCACCGATGAAATCTCCTGGCTGGCGGATGCTTGTATTGATGCCGCACTTGACTGGCATTATCAGGATCTGGCGAAAAACTATGGCACACCTATGTCACGCCCAAGCTCCCCTCTGGGTGAGCAGCCCCAGCAAATGGTGGTATTGGGCATGGGTAAACTCGGTGCTTTTGAGCTAAATCTTTCCTCGGATATTGATCTGATCTTTACTTATCCCGAAGAGGGTGAGACCCGCGGTGGTGCACGTGATATCGACAACCAGAAGTTTTTCTTAAAACTGGGGCAGCGCGTGATAAAAAGCCTGGATGCAGCAACTGCGGATGGTTTTGTTTTTCGTGTTGATATGCGCCTGCGACCCTACGGACAAAGTGGTGCCTTGGCACTGAGCTTTGATGCCATGGAAGAGTATTACCAGGATCAGGGGCGTGACTGGGAACGTTACGCGATGATCAAGGCGCGTGTCGTCGCCGGTGATCGTGAAGCCGGAAAGCAATTAATGACAGCACTGAGGCCATTTACCTATCGGCGTTATATCGACTTTTCAGCGATTGATGCGCTGCGCGAAATGAAGGCGATGATCAACCGAGAAGTGGTGCGTCGAGGCAAAAATAACGATGTTAAGTTGGGTGCCGGTGGCATTCGCGAAATAGAATTTATCGCCCAGTCCTTTCAGTTAATTCGCGGTGGTCGTGATACTCAGTTACAGGAACGCCGGGTACAAAAAGTGCTGAACTTGCTGGCACAAAATGAGTGTCTGCCCGAGGAGGCCGTGGAACAACTGCAACAAGCCTATCGTTTTCTGCGTAACACTGAACATGGCATTCAGGGTTATATGGATAAACAAACCCAGGCCCTGCCGGAGAACGAGCTTGATCGTCAGCGGCTTGCCTTCGTAATGGGTTTTGCCAATTGGGATTGTTTCTATGATGCGCTTGAAGTGCATCGCGAACATGTCCACCAGCATTATATGCAGGTGATCAGCAGTCCGGATGAAGAGGCCAATGAGGAGCTTTGTACTCAAACCCAATGGCTTGCGCTGTGGTCGGGAGAGCTGGATGAAGAGCATAGTCTGTCGATGCTGAAAGAGGCAGGCTTTGAGGATGCCCAGGAGTCTGCGCGCCGGCTGCTGCAGCTACGCGAAAGCAGTCAGCTGAGATCTATTCAGGCCATCGGCAGGGAGCGGCTGAATCAGTTTATGCCGCTATTGCTAGAAGAAATTGCCCTGGCTAATGAGCCTTCAATGACCCTGATTCGCCTGCTGCCTTTTGTCGAAGCGGTGGTGCGTCGTACGGCTTATTTAGTCTTGCTGGTGGAAAACCCCCAAGCGCTGCATCAGCTGGTGGTGCTTTGTGCTGCCAGCCCCTGGATCGCCCAGCAGCTTGCCCGGCACCCGGTTTTGCTTGATGAGCTGCTAAATACTGGCACGCTTTACGCGACACCGGATGCGGTAATGTTAAGGCAGGATCTGCTGCAACAGATGCTGCGCATACCCTGGGATGACCTGGAAGCGCATATGGAGGGTTTACGTTATTACAAACTGGCCCATGTGCTGCGAATAGCTGCCTCCGAGGTCTCTGGAAAGCTCTCTTTAATGAAAGTAAGTGATTACTTAAGTTATATCGCTGAGGCAGTGCTTGAGCATGTGCTAGCTCTAGTTTGGCAGCAGTTAACAGCGCGGCATGGCCGTCCTCGTCGAGCCGATGGTGAAATTTGCGATCCTGATTTTATTATTGTTGCCTACGGTAAAATGGGGGGCAAGGAGCTTAGTTATGGTTCTGACCTGGATCTGGTTTTTATTCACGATGCCGATGCTAACCGTGATACTGATGGGGAAAAGCCAATAGAGGGTGGAGTGTTTTTTGCCCGCCTCGGTCAGCGTATTATTCATATCCTTAATACTCAAACCCATTTGGGGCAGCTTTATGAAGTTGATATGCGTCTGCGACCCTCCGGTGCCAAGGGTTTGTTAGTGAGTTCTCTGAAGGCATTTAGTGAATATCAAAATAACAATGCTTGGACTTGGGAGCATCAAGCTTTGATGCGGGCTCGTGTGGTGGCGGGTTGCCCGAATATTCAAAAGAAATTTGAAAAAGTACGAGAGGGGATTTTGTGCCGACAGCGTGACCTGGCTGACTTAAAAGAGAAAGTGACTGAGATGCGCGATAAGATGGCGGACAATCTGA
>JAUXDF010000044.1 GCA_030618505.1 Spongiibacteraceae bacterium
CTTATCAATCTTTAAAACTAAACTACAATTATAAAACTGTCATCTTTTTCCTCGTAATAAATATTACGAGGAAAACCATTTACCTGGCACAATAATTTTCACACCTGAATTCAGTATGAAGCAAAATAATCAAAATCAGCTCGAGATAACTAAAATAAATACCTTCGTACTGATGAATGGGCATATCTACTCTAAATTTACCCACCGTATAGTCGTAAAAAATATACATCATTTATTTTTCAAAGGAATATTTTTTATCGCTTTGATTTTTTCTTCTCCTGTATTTTCACTAACCAAGGCTGAGCTTTATCAGCAATGTGTAGATAAAGCTAATTGGCAATGTTCTATTTTAGAAGCTGGCGCTGGATCAGCTGTGATTCTAGGTAATGGACATTTATATGCGTCATGTGCTCTCTATAAAACATATGATCCTACAGGAAAAGGGGGTTATAGTGACCCGTGCGGTAATCCTACTGGTCTTGTTGATGGGTGCCCTAACTCCGAAATTTTTAATTTTTCGACAGGCTTGTGTGGGAAAAACCCGAAAAACTCACAGGAAATAGCTGCTCAAGTGCAGGCAATAATGAACAAACCAGTGCGGTCGGCAACCCCATCAACTTAATAACCGGTAATAAATTCACAGATGAAACCGATTATCAACCGGTAGGTTCATCACCGTTGCAGTTTACCCGCCATTACAACAGTATGACGAGCTACCAAACTAATTTTGGTGTTCTTGATCTTTCTCGTCAACCTTTAGGCTCATCGTGGTCACACAATTATTACAAAGGTTTGTTAGTGTTACCCAATGAGGTATCCTTAACACTCCAAAATAGTCAATCATTCATCTTTAAGCCTGTGTCCGGAGTCTGGCAGCCCGATGAAGATGTTGATTATCGCCTACAGGAGGTACTATCCGGAACAACGCGCACCGGTTGGAAAGTGACCACCCCAAATGACACGATAGAAACATATAACGCCATCGGCGATTTATTGTCTATTACTGACACAAAAGGAATCACCCAAACCTTAACCTACGGTTGTACTACCACTAGTGCTCCATGCGTCTCCTATGCGGCTCCACTCATTAAGGTCACCGACAACTTCAACCGCAGCCTTAATTTCACCTACAACGAAGATGGTAAAATGGCTACCCTGACCGACCCCGCAGGCAGCATTACTCATTACAGCTATGATGCCAACGGTAATCTGGCCACTGTCACCTTTCCTGACGATACCCCAGCAGACTTAACCGACAACCCTAAGAAGACCTATGCCTACGGCGAGTTGGCTAATACTGCCAACATAAGCCAACCCAACGCGTTGACGGGTATCATCGACGAAAATGGAGTGCGTTATGCCACCTATCAATATGATACCAATGGAAAGGCCATCTCCACCGAACATGCCACTGGTGGTATAGAGAGGTACAGTTTGGTATACAGCTCCGATGGCAGTAGCGTCAGTGTCACCGATCCCTTAGGCTCCGTGCGAACCACCCAGTTTACAACAGCTTTAGGTGTGGCCAAAATTAGTGGCAGCGACCAGCCTGCCGGCTCCGGTTGCAATGCTTCTTCCAGTGCAATTTCTTATGATGAAAATGGCAATGTAGCTTCCAAAACTGATTTCAATGGCAATATCAACCATTACACATTTTATTTACAGCGCAATCTTGAAACCAGGCGAACTGAGGCGGTAGGTACACCCGACCAGAAAATCACTCAAACACAGTGGCACACCCAGTTCCGCTTACCAATTCAGATAGATAGTTTCGACAGTGCCAACAATCCACTGTATAGAACAACTTTCAGCTATGATAATTTAGGTCTTTTATTATCACGCACAGAAACTGATCTCAGTTCTGGATTGAGCCGAACCAACCGTTACACTTACGACCCTGCCACTAGCCAGGTTAAAACCATAGACGGACCGCGCGTTGATGTCAGTGATATAACCACCTTTGACTACGACCCTGCGACCGGCAATTTAATCAACATCACCAATGCCTTAGGCCATAGTACACAAATTACCGAGTATGATGCCATCGGTCGACCAACACGCATTATAGATACCAACCAAAGTGTAACCACATTGACTTATCACCCCCGAGGCTGGCTAACTTCACGCTCTCGGGATGGCCAGACAACCACATTTGAATATGACAATGTCGGACAATTAATCAAACTGACCCGACCCAATGGTGCATTCACCCAATATACCTATGATGCCGCACATCGGTTGACTGATATTACTGATAATTTAGGGAATACACTGCACTACACACTGGATGCGATGGGTAATGTGTTGAAAGAAGAAGTCAAAGATAGCTCAGGCCAGTTGGCTCGTGTCATGGAGCAGGAATACGATCAACTCAGCCGCTTATTACTCAATATTGGCGGTGAAAACCAAACCCAGCATTATCAATATGATGCCAATGGCAATCTGACGACTAAAACGGATGCCCGCAATACCCCTTTTGATCGAAATGCAGCCAAAACATCGGATCCACTCACTCAAGATAATACGGTTACTTCAACTCATGATGCCTTAAACCGCTTAATTAGCAGTGTACACCGGCAACAAAGCGCTGATGCCAGCGATGATATCAGCAGTCAATATCAATACAATACACTCGATCAACTGGTTAAAGTCACCGATGCCAAAGGCGCAGAAACTCATTACACCTATAATGCCCTGGGCGATTTATTACAACTTAACAGCCCAGACACCGGCATTACCACCTACACCTATGATGAAGCAGGCAATCGCAACAGTATGATCGATGCCCGTGGCATCACAGTTAACTATCAATACGATGCCCTCAACCGCCTGACGATGGTTGACTATGCCGATAACAGTCAGGATGTCGCCCATACCTACGATACCTGTACTTATGGCATCGGTAGATTGTGTAAAACCCAGGATCAAAGCGGTATTATTAATTACAACTACGATATTTTTGGTAATCTAATCACAGAAAGTCGGCAGTACCAGGGGACAACCTATACCACAGCATATAGCTATGATATAGAAAACCGAATTATCGGCATTCATTATCCCAGTGGTCATCAGATAGAATATTCACGCAATACGCTAGGCCAAATTACTAATCTCATAAAGGACCCGTCCGGATCGGCGGCGTCACTGAGTAGCCTTATTTTATACAGGGCTGATGGCCAGATTGCCGAACAAACCCTAGGCAATGGTTTGTATCAGCTGTATTTCTATGATTTGCAGGGTCGACTGACTAGTTTATTCCTTGAAAGCGGTGCTCAACCACCACTACTGGAAAAATATTACACGTACGATGCCAATGATAATCTCATTGATGACTGGCGAATTAACCTAGAAAGAGAATATGACTACGATGGACTTAACCGACTCAATTATGAAGATCGTTTCTTTAATGATCTATTAGCCAGCATCCGCTATCATGATTTAGATGCCAATGGCAACCTTTACTATCAGGGAACAAATGACATCACGAATCAGAGCTACAGCGATTTCGAGATTGATTATGCTGCCAACTCCAATCAAATGACTGCCTTTAATGGCAGTCCGGTACTAAAAGATGCTACGGGTAATACAACTAATGACGGCCGGGGACGAACCTTCGAATATAATCCGGCAGGCCGACTTTGGAAAGCCTATCAAAACGGCACACTCAAAGCCACCTACGGCTACAATAGCCAGGGACAACGGGTTCAGAAAATAGAGCATTTACAGGCAGGCGATCAAACCACGCTGTATTTTTACGACTTGGCAGGCCACCTAATCTCAGAATATCAGAATAATCAACCCATTCGTGATTATATCTGGCTAAATGACCGGCCATTGGCACAACTGGATCTTGCCCAGAACAACGGACAAGTGATCACAGAAAAAACCACCTATTTCACCACCGATTACCTGACGACCCCAAGAATAGGCACGGATGAACAACAAAATATCGTCTGGCGCTGGGAAAGTGATGCCTATGGGCAAGAAGAACCTGAAGTGTTTCTGGATTATCAGGGACAAGTGCGTAATATTCGACTGCGGTTTCCGGGGCAGTATTTTGATCAGGAAACACAGCTTCACTACAATCACTACAGATATTATGACCCGACCACGGGTAGATACATCACCAGTGATCCGATTGGATTAGCTGGTGGGCTGAATACTTACATTTATGCCAACGCCAATCCGTTAATCTTCATTGATCCAGACGGTCTTATCGGGCTATTTGGTAATTCAGTTTTACTCAACGAATTTAAGAGAGGTTCACACAGGTTAGGAAGAGAAGATTCTGTTGCATTAAGTCAGTTTTCTAATCGTGTTGGCGGCGCTGGAATTATTGCAGCTAGTGCTGCTCCTGCTGTAGTAGGGGCTGTTGAGATAGGAAGTGCAGCAATATGTGGCGTTGCAAGTAGTGTAGTAAAAAATAAAGAAGCAGTACGGAAGGCGGCTTGTGCTGCAGGTTTTGTTGCTGCTTGTACACAGGGAAAATTAAATGAGCTTGATAAAATAAAAGATGATCTTGAGGCACTAGAACGAATTCGAAGAACAATACAAGCTGGACAAAAAACAAAGCATGTGCCAAGAAACTAAAATATTAAATTTTCCTAAGACAACAAATCAGAAAATAAAAAATGCAATTAATAATTTTGGCTTTGAAACAGCAGATACTGCATTAAGAGAATTTGTCAATTTAATAGATAATGGGTGTGATGAAGCTTTTGCATTCGTTGGTGCAATTTACGAGTGTGGTGGGAATCATGTAAACCAAGATTATGATAAAGCTTTATTTTACTACGAGCAATCAGTAGAAAGATATGGTGCTGTAGAGGCATATCTTGGTCTCGTGAGGATATATTATTATGGGTTGGGTGTAGAGCGAGATTATTGTAAAGCTTTTGAGTACTGTACAACGTTGTTAGAAGAAACGAATAATATGTATGCCAATTATATGATTGGTAAAATGTATATGGATGGATGTTGTGTTGAAAAAGACTCCAATAAAGCAAAAGTATATTTTACGAAAGCATGGGAATCAGGCTACGTGTTCGGATTAACTAATCTTGGTTTGCTGGAGCAAAGTATAGGTAATATTATTAAAGGTTGGTATTTGAGAATTAAAGCGGGGTTCATTGCCTTTATGATTGCTAGGAAAAATATAGATGATCATAGAATCAGAGAGTTTTGATCCTGTTAACCAAACATAAAATGTAAAGAGGTGTGCTTTCGTCAGTTCAAACGCCCAGATTGAAAATAGCGTTCTAAGAGGGGGGCGCATCGTAATACTGCCGGGGCAGTATTACGATCAAGAGACGGGGCTGCATTATAACTGGAATCGATATTATTCTCCTGAAACAGGTAGATACATTACCAGTGACCCGATTGGGCTAAGCGGTGGGTTAAATACTTATGGCTATGCGTACCAAAACCCATTGATGTACACTGATCTTTTGGGCTTATACCCCGGTGAACAGTATGTAAATTATGTTGGTGGTGTTATTGGCGGAACCGGTGATTTCGTGCAAGGCTACGTAGATATGATGGATGCCACATATTGGACTGGTAAGCAGCATAATGGATGGGTTGGACAGGATGCATATTTCCATTGCCGTGCTAACTGTGAGGCCGGCCAACGTGGACAAGGTGGTGAAGATGTTGCCGAGTGCATAAGTGATACTCGTGAATGGGCTGATCAAGCTATGGGCGATCCGCCATCGGCATCAGTCGCTGACCAAGTGGCAAATAGATATGGAAGGGCTCAAGGTGCAGCAAATCCGTCAGGCAATTGCAGTCAGTTGTGTGGGCAATATCGACCAGGCGGTTCTTTCCCGTTCTGATTTAGGAAATTTGTCAATGGAAATAAAACAAACGGGGTCTGTAATTCTTTCGGTGTTTTTGGTCTCTATTGTAATTTTATACATTTCAATGAGATTCGAAGTTACTGAATCTTACTATGATACCTATGAAGAACTCACTTCAGTCCCTAATATTTTTGAATCAGGGTGGGTGCCACATTGGCTACCGAAAACTGCCCACAATATCAAGGAATCACACGATATTGATACCAATGAAGCTTGGATGGTTTTCAAATTTTCATCATCTGACAAATTCTATACGGGTTGTCAGGTGATAAATAAAAAAGATATTGTGATACCAACTGAAAAACAGACAATCCGTTTTCCACGTTTTGTAATTGACGCGATTGAGTACATTAACCATCATACGTTGGTATTTTATAACTGTGAAAAAAATAGCAATCGTTACTTGGCAATTGATGGAAAAACATGCTAGCCTACATTTGGATGGGAATCGACAACGCGGTAAGGCGTACCCCGTAGGGTGCAACGCGTAAGACGGAACCGTAAGTTGGTTGGATGAGCGGCAGCGTTATCCGGCATTTGGCGGATAACATTTATTCCCCAACTAGACTCAAAGCCCTATCGACCACCTTTCTTGAGAGGTAAAGCCCTGTGGTCATCATATCCTCAATAACAGAAAAAATGGGGTCTGGTCTTGCAATGCCACATTGTTGATTACTTGGGATTATCAATCGACTCAATTCTGATAATCTTTTCAAAGCGCTTAAAATCCTTAATATTGTGAGTCAGCAAACAAGGGATATCATAAGCCAGCATAGTTGCCACGATATTGGCATCATGCACTTGCTTGCCACCGATTTTAAAGTCAGCCAGCAATTTGATCAGTTGTTCTGTCACCAAAGAGTTATCATCAGCCACCTGAAACTGTTCCTCCAAATACCGTACCCGTTCGATGACTACCTCAGGCGTTGAAGGTTTAGCGAAAGTCTGCGGTCGAGTACGGGCGGAGATAAACTCTCGCAAAACCTGCCGACTAATCCACAAAGGGCGTTCAGATTGCTGTACCAACGTTAGCGCATCAAATGCCTGTTGATGAAAAGGCGCACTGGCAACATTGGCGTAAATCAGAATGTTAGTATCGATAAAAAGCGGTTCAGCGGCCATCATCGCCATACATATCCTCTCTGCTCAGGCTTAAACCTTCTGGCCAAACACCCAAATCATCCACGGGAAAATCCAGTGATTGCTTGTTAGTTGTCATTGTTTTCCTGAGTTTTACCCGTTCCTTTAGAAAATCTACAAAATCCTCCACCTCCGCAACCCTGTCAACGGGCAGAGATTGAATTTTTTCCATTAATATCTGGGTGTTTTGCATAGTTATTGTCATGGTTAAATCCTCATTTTTGCCTTGATTGCTTGTATTTTTATCTTTTGCCAGCAACAGCTAATTGACTGGCAGTATGTTTTAAAATCATGCCATCAATCAATGACTGAACAGTACGTTGGTCTTCATCTGACATCTGAGTAACCGCTTCAAATTTTAGTTGCAGGCTATTAGGTAAGTCTCGTTCATTTTCCTCAAACACCAGCCAGTCAGTTGTAACATGAAAGGCTGTAGCGATCTTTTTAAGTATCTCAACGGATGGCTGTGCCTGTCCTGACTCATAACGTTTGACCTGGGTAATATGCATACCCACAGTATCAGCCATCTGTTGCTGGGTTAGTTTATGTTCTCTTCTAAGCTGAATAAATCGTATCGGGAAACTCATAGCAATAAACACCAGTATCTGTTTATTCATAATTATCACCTAGGGTTCTAAAAGGATTTGACAAAAGTATCTACTAAGAGCTTATAATAATATCTTTAGAGGATCTTGACAAGGTTCTGAGTAGAACTCTTTTAAGGAAGTTATGTATGGCTCGCATCCCAGAACAACAAATCACCCAGCTAAAACAAACCACCGATCTAGTAGCCGTGATCAAGGATCAAGGGGTAAAACTACGCAAAGTCGGCAATCTCTACAAAGGTCGCTGCCCTTTCCATGAGGAAAAAACTCCATCTTTTACCGTCACCCCAGCTGAAAACCTATGGCACTGCTTTGGCTGTGATGCTGGCGGCGATGTGATCCGCTTCGTGGAACTGATGGATAAAGTCAGCTTTCCCGAGGCATTTAAGCGTTTGGCTGGCGATCAGATGGCTAGTTCAGTTGCTGATACTAATACCCATAAACCAACAGTCTCCAAAAAAACACCCTCAAAAAAATCCTCTTCCTTAACCGCTATTCCTGATCTTCTGATTATAAACCCAGCCCAGCGCACAAAACTATTAACCCGTGTCATGCTGTTTTACGCCAAATGTTTTGCCAATCGCCCCGAAGGCATGAAGTACCTGGTCAAACAGCGTGGCATTAAAGGCGTAACCCACTTTAAAAACTATCAGCTGGGCTATGCCGAGGGTTCATTGCTGGAAGCCTTGCCGCAAGATGAAGCCAGTCTCAATCGCTTCAAGGCTTTGGGTGTATTGACCGATAAAGGCCGTGAGTTATTGCATGATTGCATCGTCTTTCCGTTATTCGACAATCAGGGCAATGTCGTCAATCTCTATGGTCGCCGTCTGGTCGATGGCAAGGTCAATCATCTGTATTTACCGGGTGCCAAAGTCGGGCTGTTTAATTATCAGGCGGCAAAACGCTGTTCATCCCTGTTACTGACTGAATCCATTATTGATGCCTTAACGCTGATTGATCGGGGTTTACACGATGCCATGCCGTGTTACGGCATCCATGGCTTAACCGATGAGCTGTTGCTGCATCTTGAGCAGTGTAATATTAAAGATGTGACCTTATGCTTTGACGGTGATGAGGCTGGTCAGCGAGGGATTAAAAAAACCAGTGAGCAGTTAAGGGAAAAGAATATAACGGCTCATGCCATTGAATTACCCGATGGCGAAGATGTCAATTCTTTCCTTAACCGCCATCCCATCGAAGCTTTCCAGGCGTTATTGAACCAGGCTAATCCTGAGAACTCACCCTCCCATCTTACCGAACAGGAAAGACAGGCAGCTATTAATGCCCCTCGCTATGAAACAACTGAACACGGTTTTAAGTTGTTGATCGACTCACGCTGTTATGAAATCAAAGCCATTGCCCGATCCGGTACACAATTAAAAGCTACGATTAAGGCCAATGTTATTAGCAGCAGCAATAATAACAGCAAAGATAAAAATGGCTTTGAACTGCATACGCTAGATTTATACAGTGCCCGTTCTTGCCTGACGTTGTTCGATGAAGACCTGCAGCGCATTAAAACCGATTTAACTGAGGTACTGGAACAGGTTGAAACCTGGCAACCCGGCGATGAACAAAGCGCATCCAAAACTATTGAGCCTAGCGAACAGGAAAAAGAGGTAGCTTTAGCCTTTTTAAAACAACCTGATTTGCTTGATGCGATCCAGCAAGATTTAACTACGCTGGGTGTTGCCGGTGAAAACCTGAATAAAGTGCTGTGTTATCTAGCAGTCACCTCGCGTAAGCTGGATGATCCCTTGTCATTATTAATCCAGTCACGCTCAGCCGCCGGTAAATCCACCTTGCAAAATGCGGTGTTATCGCTGGTACCGGATGAAGATAAAGTTGTTTATACCCGCATGACCGACCAGGCTTTATTTTATCAAGATGAAACCGCCCTGGTGCATAAAGTGCTGGCATTGGAAGAGGCCGAAGGTTTAGGCGGTGCGGCCTATAGTTTACGTGCCTTGCAATCCTCCAAAAGCGTCAGTGTCGCCACCACCTCAAAAGACCCGACCACAGGCAAGATGAAAACTGAACATTATACCGTGCAAGGCCCGATAGCGGTGATGCTGACCACCACGCAAGCCGATCTGGATGAAGAAACCCGTTCGCGGTTTTTAACCCTGACCATTGATGAATCGGAAATAATGACCCAGCGCATTTTTGAAAGTCAGCGGCATGCCGATACGTTAGAGGGTGTTCTGATGCAAATGGATGGCAAGGCTATTATCCACAAACACCACCATGCACAACGATTATTAGAATCGGTGATGGTGATCAATCCATACGCCAGACAGCTTAGCTTTCCTTCGCGCACTCTACGTGCCCGGCGGGATCACAAAAAATATTTAATGCTGATCAAGGCTATCGCCTTTTTGCATCAACACCAACGCGAGATTAAAACAGCGGTGCGCGGTGAACAAGCACTGCGTTATATTAATATCACCAAGGATGACATCCATAAGGCCAATGAACTGGCACGCCATGTACTAGGGCATTCTCTGGATGAATTATCCGCCCCGGCCAGAAATTTACTCACTCAAATTCACGCCATGGTCAAGAGCCATTGCGAACAAGACACGATGAATCTGAATCCAGGCGATTACATCTTTACCCGAAAAACCATCCGGGATGCCACTGCCTGGTCAGACTTTCAGGTACGCACCCATATCAAGGAACTGGAAACCCTGGAATACCTCAAGGTACGCACCGGAGCCTGGGGCAAGGAATATGTTTACGAGTTAGTGTATGACGGCGAAGGTGAAAATGGTCAGCATTTCGGTTTGAATCTGACCGATCCTGACAGTCTGGAAGACGAAGAGAAGGAGAAGCCACAGAAAGAGAAAGAAGAGAATAATCTATGAACTCAATCAATGTACAAAAAAACACCCACTCCGAGGGTGAAAAATACGACTTCGAGGGCAACTATTATTACTCCGTGATTACACCGTGCACGGCGTTAAACTGCCTTTTATTCCTTAACTGCCAAGGCTTGCAATGGCTTCTTATCACTCCGAGGCTATTTTGTGGGAGAGATACCCAGGGGGAAAGAGGGCTATCTAAAAATAGAAATCATAAGTGGAGATTACTAGTAAGCAGGATAGTGGCATGACCTTTTTAGACGGCATCACCTCGTTGCTGAGTCACTTGCGCCTAAAAAAATACAGTCCGGCAACGATTGACAATTACAGCGACCAGCTCAAACGTTTTGGTGAATGGCTGGAACAGCAGGCTATTGTTGATTTGCGTCAACTAAGCCAGCAAGACATCCGGGATTATCAGGCTGCTGTGAAACAGCAACCCATAGGCCGTGAGACACAAGCCTTACGCATCCGTGCAGTCAAACGCCTGTTTAATCATCTGGTGGATCAAACTATCATCCTGCTTGATCCGACTGAAGGCATTCAGGAAGTTAGTCGCAGAGAGAAATTGCCTCGACCGATTTTAAGCAAAAAAGAGATCGACAAACTACTAATTGCTCCCAATCTATCTTTACCTCAGGGTATTCGTGACCGAGCCTTGATAGAAGTCCTGTACGCCACTGGCATTCGTGTGGGTGAACTGGAAAAAGTGACCATCCATCATGTTGATCTACCAACTCAGACCTTGCAAGTCCGTCATGCCAAAGGCGGAAGAGCGAGAACCGTACCGCTGGGCAAGACCGCCACAAAATGGCTAAAAGAATATTTAACCCAGGTTCGGCCACGCCTGGCTAAACGCCGCCCCTTTGAACGCACTCTGTTTTTAGTCAACGGTGGCAAGCCCTTATTGCAAACCCGGATTAGAGGCTTGTTGCAGCAATATCAAAAACAGGCCAACATCAAAAAAAGTGTCACACCGCATATCCTGAGACACACTTGCGCCACGCATCTATTGCAACAAGGGGCAGATATCCGGGCTATCCAGCAATTGCTGGGGCATATCCGACTAAACAGCACCACTATCTATACCCGTGTAGCACCCCTGGAAGTCAAAGCAATGCACCAGAAATATCATCCTAATCACCGTAAAGCAGCATCTTAAAAGGCATCATAATGAAATTGACTGATGCCATCCGCCAATACCTGAATACCCTCACTGCAATCGGCAGAAGTCCGCACACGGTAAAAGGGGCAAAGAGCGCACTCAAAGAACTGCATCTATTTTTACAGAGCCTTGATGTTAATCATATTGAACAGCTGGATCATGATGCTTTAATGCATTACCGTGAAGAACTGGCCTGGCGATTAACTCCAAAAGGCACACCGCTATCACCGCGCAGTCAATCGGAATGTCTGGGTCATTTAAGGGCTTTTTGCCGCTGGCTGGTGGCGCATGATTTAGTAGTGGGAGATCCTTCGGCCAAAATACCGAATCCGAAGAAACCACAGCAACTCCCCAAAGCCATCCTGGAACCCAGAGAAATCAGGAAAATCCTCAGGCAGCCGAATATGAGTACTGCCACCGGTTACCGTGACAAAGTAATATTAGAAGTTCTGTACTCTACAGCCATCCGCAGAGAAGAAGTGGCCAATATTAAACAACAAGACCTGGATACTGAGAGTGGTTATATCATTATCCGCGAAGGCAAAGGACGAAAAGACCGGGTGGTACCGATGGGTGAAAACGTCTGCCAGTTGATCGACACCTATCAGATTGGTATCCGTGCCGACTGGATCAATGCAGACAACGATCCTCATCTTTTCCTTAACCGCTGGGGTCAAGGCATGAGTCCTAATGCTATCTGGGCAGTGGTCAATAAATCGGTAAAAACCGCGAAAATAAAAAAACCGGTCTCAACCCATACGTTTAGACACAGCTGCGCGACGCACATGCTGAAGAATGGCGCACCGATCCGGCATATTCAGGAACTGCTCGGTCATGTGTCGCTGGAAACCACACAAATATATACACGGATTACCATTAATGAGTTGAAGAAAATACACCGTCAGTATCATCCTAGAGAGCAGGATAAATGACAGAAGGCAGAGGACAGAAGAGCCAGAGCAAAAGACAGAGCCAGAACCAGAGTGAATACAGCTGCTTACCGCCTGTCACAGTGCTTGCATCGCCCGGCAATAAATGCGCCACCAATCCCTGGTGCAAGTCACATTTATTGCAGGTCGGGCAAGCACTGCGCCAGGCTAGGACGGCCGTCCCTGGCCGGCTTCGTTCAAGGTTATCGTGTTGTTCAAGACGTTCGGCTTCCTGCCTCTCGGTTGTGTAACACCTGCTATCGCAAGTATTACCAAGTAAATTTACGCACAGCAACAAACAGGCAAAAAACCGCCTGATTGTCACTGAGCTTATCATCCCCAACCCCCTCAAGGGGGCTTTGATGCGGCCATCAAGCCCTACGGGTTAACATAACGCGGGATTATGCGCCATTGTCTGTCAACACCAGCCCACAAAAGAAAAAGCCGTGGGCAGCGTTGCCAGCCAACGGTACGCTTCGCCGCATAATCAGCGCTATGTTAAATGGCCGCACGGGCTATCCCTGCCCGATAAGGTGCGCCGTTCCCTTCGGCGAAACCGGCAGGGTCTTCCGCCGCTATCGCGCTGCAGACCCAGCCGGATGAATTAGAACGCCCACCCACCCCGGTCAGCCAAAGGGTGCTCCAGCCCACGCAAAAAGACGCGCGGTCTTCCGTTCACCCTTTGTCTGACCTCCCTGGAGAAAAAATAAACAGAATAAAATAACTTGACTGGACATACCAACAGAATAGCACCGTGCTCAGGCTGTCAAGACCAAGCCCTGCGGGTGCTTCGCTTAAGCTACGCAGTCTTGACAGCCCTGCGCGCGATGCAACGGCTAATGATGTCCAGTAAAGACTAATTGGGCTGACTAATCAGCCAGATTTTAAAAAAGAGAAACGTCCGATACCACATCGTCAAAAATCATTATTATTGCATCATGGATTAGCAACAAAAAAGCAGTTAAGGAAAAAAGAAAATCGTGCTACTGTATCAGCCATTAATTAGCAGATATTGAAAAGGAAGGTGTGTTTTCGTCAGTTCAAACGCCCAGATTGAAAACGGCGCTTTAAGAGGGGGATGCATCGTAGTACTGCCGGGCCAGTATTACGATAGTGAAACGGGATTGCACTATAACTATTATCGGTATTATGATCCGAGTACTGGGCGGTACCTGACCGCTGATCCGATTGGGCAACTAGC